>RFUP01000771.1 GCA_009922885.1 Paracoccaceae bacterium | reverse complement strand
CAAGACAAACGGCTAAGGATAAGAGGGCGGTATGACATCGCCCTCTTATCCTTCGATCCGCCTCAAACCGAAAACCAACGCGCGCGCCATCCGCTGGGGCGCGCCTTGGGTGTTTGATAATGAACTCGTCACCGACCGCCGCACCAAGTCGCTCGAACCGGGCAGCTTGGCTGTCTTGGAAGACGAGAACCGCACGCCGCTGGCGCTCGTGGCTGTTAATCCCAATTCGCGGATCATGGGACGCGTGCTGGATCGCAACACCGAAGCGGTGATCGATCTGGCGTGGTTCCGCGAGAAGATCGCGCGGGCCTTGGCCTTGCGCGCGCGCCTTTATCCGCATCCGTTCTACCGCCTCGTGCATGCCGAGGCTGACGGGCTTCCTGGCGTGGTGATCGACCGCTTTGGCGATATCGCCGTGATCCAGCCCAATGCGGCGTGGGCGGACCGTTTGATCGATCTTTTGGCCGAAGCGGTGCGCTTGGAAACCGGCGTGTCGACGGTGATGAAAAACGCCTCGGGCCGCGCGCGCGGGCTTGAAGGGCTTGACGATGTTTCTGCCATTCTCTCGGGCAACGCGCCCACGGACCCTGTGCAAGTACCGATGAATGGCGCAACTTATCTGGCCGATCTTGTTGGTGGTCAGAAAACCGGTCTCTTCTTCGATCAGCGCCCGAACCACGCCTTTGCCGCCTCGCTGTCCAAGGGCCAGCGCGTGCTCGATGTGTTCAGCCATGTCGGCGGGTTTGCCTTGGCCTGTCTCGCAGGTGGAGCCGCTTCGGCGCTCTCGGTCGATGGCTCGGAAGCCGCCCTCGCCTTGGCGCGCGGCGGGGCCGAAGCCTCGGGCACGGCTGATCGGTTCGATACCCGCAAGGGCGACGCGTTCGATGTGCTGTTAGAAGGCGTTAAAATGCGTCAACTTATTACGGACGGATTTCTGTGTGAGCCAAAAATATATGCCGCGAGTGTGGCCAACCTTACAGGCGTGCGCTCAGTAGGTGGCGATTACAACCGCGCGGACTTAGAAACCGCGTTAATGAAATCGAGAATAACAGGGGACGCGGTGCGCGAATACCAACAGCACGCCGACGGATTGCCTGCGATTGTTTTCTGC
>RFUP01000078.1 GCA_009922885.1 Paracoccaceae bacterium | reverse complement strand
TCTTCCAGCCCCATCGAGCGGGCCTGCGCTTTGAGGTTGGTGAACTGGCCTCCGGGCATTTCGTGCAGGTAGACTTCCGAGGCGGGTGCGGCGAGGCCTGATTCAAAGGCCGCGTATTGGGCGCGCACATGTTCCCAGTAACCGGACAATTCGCGAATGCTGCCGATGTCGAGGCCCGTATCGCGCTCGGTGTGACGGAGGCTTTCAACGATGGAGCCCAAGCAGGGCTGCGAGGTGCCGCCCGAGAAAGCGTCCATCGCGGCATCCACGGCATCGACGCCCGCATCTGCGGCGGCGAGGATCGTGGCACCGGCCACGCCGGAAGTATCGTGGGTGTGGAAGTGCACGGGGATCGACAGCTCGTCTTTCAGCGCTTTCACCAGCACGCGGGCGGCGGCGGGCTTCAAGAGGCCCGCCATGTCTTTCAGCCCGAGCACATGCGCGCCTGCGGCTTCGAGTTCTTTCGCCATTCCCACGTAGTATTTCAGGTCATACTTGGCGCGGTTCGGATCGAGGATATCGCCCGTGTAGCAGATCGCGGCTTCGCAAATCTTGCCGCTTTCCACGACGGCATCCATCGCCACGCGCATGTTCTCGACCCAGTTCAGGCTGTCGAACACGCGGAACACATCGACGCCGGTTTCGGCGGCCTGCTTCACGAAGGCCTGCACCACGTTGTCGGGGTAGTTGGTGTAGCCCACGCCGTTCGAGGCGCGCAGGAGCATCTGCGTCAGGAGGTTCGGCATCGCGGTGCGGAGATCGCGCAGGCGTTGCCACGGGCATTCCTGCAAGAAGCGGTAAGCCACGTCGAAGGTCGCGCCACCCCAGCACTCGACCGAGAACAGTTCGGGCAGCATCTGGGCATAGGCGGGTGCCACTTTGATCATGTCGATCGAGCGCATGCGGGTGGCCAAAAGCGACTGGTGGCCGTCGCGCATAGTGGTGTCTGTCAGAAGCAGGCGCTTTTGGGCCAGCATCCAGTCCGCCACAGCCTTCGCGCCCTTCTCTTCGAGGAGATTGCGGGTGCCGGGTTTCGGGGCTTCAAGGCTCACCTTCGGCGCTTTCGGGGCTTTCACCTCCGCCGGAGGCTTCGCGCGGCCTGCGGTTTCCGGATGCCCGTTCACGGTGATATCCGCGATATAGGTGAGCACCTTGGTGCCCCGGTCGCGGCGGCGGTTGAACTGGAAGAGGTCGGGCGTCGTGTCGATGAACTTGGTGGTGTATTCGTTCGACAGGAAGATCGGGTGCTTCAGGAGGTTGATCACGAAGTCGATATTCGTCGACACACCCCGAATGCGGAATTCACGCAAAGCGCGGTCCATCCGGTGGATCGCCTGCTCGGGGGTCGGGGCCCAAGCCGTGACTTTTTCCAGAAGCGAATCGTAGTAGCGGGTGATGACCGCGCCTGAATAGGCGGTGCCGCCATCGAGGCGGATACCATTGCCGGTGGCACCGCGATAGGCGGTGATGCGGCCATAGTCGGGGATGAAGTTGTTCTGCGGATCTTCCGTGGTGATCCGGGTTTGCAGGGCATGGCCGTGCAGCGTGACCTCGGATTGCGCTTTCTTGCCTGTGGCATCGGCAAGCGATTTGCCTTCCGCCACGAGGATTTGCGCCTGAACGATGTCAATGCCGGTCACGGCTTCCGTGACGGTGTGCTCCACCTGCACGCGGGGGTTCACTTCGATGAAGTAGAACTTGCCGTCATTCATATCCATCAGGAATTCGACGGTGCCTGCGCATTCGTAATTCACATGGGCGCAGATGCGGCGGCCCAACTCGCAGATTTCCTCGCGCTGTTCTTGCGAGAGATAGGGGGCAGGGGCGCGTTCGACGACTTTCTGGTTGCGGCGCTGGACAGAGCAATCGCGTTCCCAGAGGTGGTAGATCTCGCCGTATTTGTCGCCAAGGATCTGCACTTCGACGTGGCGCGCACGAGTGATCATCTTTTCGAGGTAGCCCTCGCCATTGCCGAAGGCGGCTTCGGCTTCGCGGCGACCTTCCATGACCTTCTCGGCCAGTTCCTTTTCGGAATTGATCGGGCGCATGCCGCGGCCACCGCCGCCCCACGAGGCCTTGAGCATCAGGGGATAGCCGATCTCGGCCGCTTCCTTGCGGATGGCGTCCATATCATCGCCCAAGACCTCGGTCGCCGGAATGACCGGCACGCCGGCGGCGATGGCGACCTTGCGGGCCGAGGCCTTGTCGCCCAAGGCGCGCATGGTGGCGGCTTTCGGGCCGATGAAGGTGATGCCCGCAGCTTCGCAGGCGTCAACGAAATCGGGGTTCTCCGACAGGAGGCCATAGCCGGGGTGGATCGCATCCGCGCCCGAGAGCTTGGCCACTCGGATGATTTCAGGGATCGAGAGATAAGCCTGCACAGGGCCCATACCTTCGCCGATACGGTAGGCTTCATCTGCTTTGAAGCGATGGAGGCCGAGTTTGTCTTCCTCGGCGAAGACTGCGACGGTCTTCTTGCCCATCTCGTTTGCGGCGCCGCCGCATCGCAGCGCAAGACTGTTTGCGCTCGCAGAAGGACACTTTTCGCAAGATTTCTGTAACATTTTCTGACCAATTCCGGCTATCGGAACGGCATGCTATTATGCGGAAACGACATGACCAAATTGCCGCAGGCACGGGAAGTGTGTGCATTTGCATACAATTAGGGGCTTATTGGGCGCGGTTTGGGCTGTTTCGGCACCCAAAATGAAAACGCAGGCCCGAAGGCCTGCGTTTGGGGTTATTCAGCCGCTTTCAGCGGCGATGACTTGGCCGGGGGGATCGGCGGGGCTTCCTCGTCGTCCCAAATCAACTCAGGCGCACGCAGCTTTTTCGCGGCACGGGCCAAGGCCCAGTCGCGGGCGGCACGGCTAGAACGGCCACGGGTTGCCGAGGCGAAGAGTGCCCCCAAGGCCTGCACATAGGTGCCAGCCCAGACCCGAAGCGCCAGCATCGCCGGGGTGAAGACGAGCGTCAGCACCGTAGCAATGCCGAGGCCGAAGACCACGGCAGTGGCGAGTTGTTTCCACCAAAGCGCAGTCGGGCTGTCGATCGAAAAGCCGCCGTTGATGAAGTCGAGGCTGAGGCCGAACATCATCGGCGCGAGGCCCGCCATCGTCGTGATCGTGGTCAGGAACACCGGGCGGAGGCGATCTTCGGCGGTGCGGATGATCGCTTCGAGGCGCGGCATATAGGCCGAGTATTCCTGATAGGTGTCGATCAACACGATGTTGTTGTTCACCACGATACCCGCGAGGGCCACGATGCCCGTGCCCGTCATGATGATGGAGAAGCTCTGGCCCATGACGACCATGCCCACCAGAACGCCTGCGGTTGACATGATCACCGCCAAAAGCACCAGCACCGAATTATAGAAGCTGTTGAACTGCGCCAGAAGGATGATGAACATCAGCCCCAAAGCGCCCGCAAAGGCCTTCATCAGGAAGGCACCGGATTCCTCCTGATCTTCCTGATCGCCCGTCCATTCCCATTCCACGCCAGCGGGCAGGGGGGAGGTTTCGAGCCATTTGGTCACTTCGGCAATGCGGTCGCCTGCGGTGATCGGCTGCTCCACCTCTTTGCCATCCACATCGACCAGATGCGTCGCGCCTGCCTTGATGCCAGCCTTCACATCAAAGTAACGCTTCTGGTCCACCCGCTTGATCTGCGCCAGCTTCGGCACGGGTTCGCGGGTGATGAAGTTGGCGAGCGGCACAAGGCCGTCCTTGGTGCGGACCTTAAGGTTGTCGAGTGTGGAGAGCACGCGGTCATTCTCGGGGAGGCGCACGCGGATCTCGATCTCTTCGTCGGAGCTGTCTACCCGCATCGTATCCAGAAGGATGCCGCGCGTCACAAGCTGCACCATCGCGCCCACAGTGGCCACATCGGCCCCGTAACGGCCTGCCTTCTCGACATCGACGACGATTTTCCAGTCGATACCCGGAAGGGGCAGGGTGTCTTCGATCAGGTCGAGGCCGGGAAGGGCTTCGAATTGGCCGCGGGCCAGATTGGTGGCCGCAACCAGATCATCCCAGTTCTCGCCCATGAGCCGCAGGTGCACAGGTTTGGCCGAAGCCGGGCCGCGGCTTTGCGCGAGGATTTCCACCTTGATGCCGGGGATCGCCGAAAGCTGCTCGGTGAGTTCGGCCAGAACGATATCGCCGTCGAGATCGGGGCGGTCGCGGCGGTCTTCCCACGGGATGGTTTCAAGCTGCACCTGCCCGATGGTGTCGAGCGGGGGCTGGGCACCACCTGTGTTGTTGTTGAGGCCGCCGTCGCCCGAGAAGGAGAAGGCATTCTGCACACCGGGATGGGCCAGAACCACGGCTTCCGCTTGGCGCACAAGCTCGTCTTTCTCCAGAAGGCTGAGGTTGCCGCGTGCGCGGACGTAAACGATGGCCTGTTCCGGTTCGCTTTCCACGAAGAATTCCACGCCTTTGGAATTGGCGGGGAAGAGGATGAACATGACCCAGAACACGAAGCCCACAACAGCCGCGATGGTAACAAGCGGCATCACCGAATTTCCGGCAATCGTGCGGATAACGCGGCCGAAAATGGTTGGGTGGTAGCCCGCCACAACCTTGTCGCGCCGCCATTTGAACTCGGCGGCCGAAAGCACGATCGAGGCCGCGAAGGCCGAAAGAAGGAACATGATCGCACCGGGAATCGCCGCTGTGGCCGAGCCGCGCTCAAGGCCCAAGAGGTAGCCCGGATTGAGGAGCTGCATCGCTGATACAAAGAGCGCGAGCATCGCCACCGGCACCAGCACCAGACGCGCCCAGAGCGGCAGGCGGCGGCGCAGCACATCGGCGCTGCGGGTGAACTTGCGGCTGAGGCGGCCCGAAACACCGCCCATAACGGGCAGGTAAACCAGCGCCACCACGAGCGAGGCCGAGAGAACGAAAATGAGCGTGACGGGAAGCATCCCCATGAATTCGCCCGGCACACCCGGCCAGAAAAGCATCGGCAGGAAGGCGCAAAGCGTGGTGGCCGTGGAGGAAACCACGGGCCAGAACATGCGCTTGGCAGCTTCGGTATAGGCCGACATCGGGCCGACGCCTTCGGAAATCCGCTTGTCGGCATATTCCACAACCACGATCGCACCATCCACGAGCATCCCCACCGCAAGGATGAGGCCGAACATCACGATGTTCGACACCGTTACGCCCATGATGGCCAAAAGTACGAAGGTGAGGAGGAAGGAGGTCGGTATCGCGAAGCCCACAAGCAGGGCGGCGCGGGTGCCGAGGGCGGCGAGAACCACGATCATCACAAGCGCAATGGCGGTCAGAACCGAGCCTTCAAGCTGGCTCACCATCGAGCCCACCACGCGGCTTTGGTCGTTCGAGGTGCCGACATGCACCGAGGCTTTCACTTCCGGCGGCCATGCCTCGTAGCTGTCTTCGACCACGCGCTTCACTTCGGCGGCCGTGTCAATCAGGTTGAAGCCCTTCCGCTTCACCACCTGCAGCGCCACTGTGGGTTCGCCATTGAAGCGAGCGGTGCCGAGGCGGTCTTCGAACGTAAGGCGGATCTGCGCGAGATCACCAAGGGTGACAACGCGGGTGCCGTTCACTTTGACGGGCAGCGAATAGATGTCCTGCACCTTGTCGAAGGAGGAGGGGATCTTGACCGAGAACTTGCCCTGAGGGGTTTCGATTTCGCCCGCCGCGATCAGAAGGTTGTTGTTCTGCACAACGTTGATCAATTCGCCCGCCGTGACGTTATAGGCTTCGAGGCGGAGGGGATCGATCACCACTTCCACCATTTCATCGCGGTTGCCCGCGATACCCGCTTCCATCACCGCGTCAATCGCCTCGACCTTTTCCTGCAAGTCCTTGGCAATCTTCGCCATGGTGCGTTCGGGCACGGCGCCCGTCAGGTTCACGATGATGATCGGGAATTCCGAGAAGTTGATCTCGTTGATCGAGTATTTATCTGCGCCGTTGGGGAATTTCGATTCCGCCGTCGACATGGCGTCGCGCACATCGGCGATGACCTTGGTCTTGTCCCAGCCGAATTCGAATTCCAAAGCGAGGCCCGCATAGCCTTCGGCCGCGGTGGCGCTCATTTTCTTGAGGCCGTCGAGGTCTGAGAGTTCGGTTTCCATCGGCTTCACGAGAAGCCGTTCGCTGTCTTCCGCCGAAATGCCAGGGAAGGGGACCGAGACGAAGAGGGCAGGAATTTCGATATCCGGCTCGCCTTCTTTCGGCAGGCCGAAATAGGCATATCCCCCCGCCATAAGCGAGAGGACAATAAACGCGATCACCATGCGGGCGCGGGAGGCGGCCCAATCAACTATGCCAACCATTACTGTTGCTCCCGATAGGTCGCGGCAACTTTCACACCGTCGGACACATATTCCTGACCGACCACGATCACATCGGCTTCAGACCCGAGGCCCGTCACCCAGACGCCTTGCGCGGTGTCACGGATGAGCGTGATGGGGCGAAACTCGGCTTTGCTTTCGGTACTCACAACGCGCACACCCAAAGCGCCGCTATCGGCGAGCGTGAGGGCAGAGGCGGGGATCAGATGCGCTTCGGCCCCTTGGGCGGCGATCAGGATTTCGGCGGTCTGGCCGTCGCGGATGGCGAGATCGGCATTCCCCACTTCGATTTCCACGCGGAAGGTGCGGGTTTGCGGATCGGCCGAGCGCGAGAGGAACGTGACCGCCCCGATCACCTCTTGCCCCGTCACAAGGCGAGCGCCAGCAGTCGCGCCCACGGAAATCCGCGACACTTCGGTTTCCGGAACGAAGCCTACGATTTTCACCGGATCAAGCTGGATCACCGTGCCACAGAGCGCGCCTTGCTGCAAAAGGCTGCCCAATTCTGCGGTGTCGGTTTCGAGAAGCCCCGCGAAGGGCGCGGCAATCACCGTGCGGTCCAATTCGCGGCGCGCCGCTGCGACGGCGGCTTCGGCAGAGGTGAGCACAGCTTTGGCCGAGGCGATGCGGGTTTCCGAAGCAAACCCGTCTTTCCCGAGCTTCGAGGCGGCGGTTTCGTTCAACTTGGCTTCCGAAAGGCGCGCTTCGGCTTCGGCCAGAGCGGCGGCGCGGGTGCCTGCGTCGATCCGGCAAAGTTCTTGACCGGCCTCGACAAAGGCCCCTTTGCGCAGCGGTGTAGAAATCACCCGGCCGGAGGCTTCGGATTTCACCTCGACTTGGCGGGCGGCCTTCGTTTCTCCGCGCAGGATCACCGCGCTGTCGATTTCGCGCGCTTTCGAATGCAGCGCAACAACGGCCATCTGCGGGCGTTCTTCTTCTGCGGCTGTCTCGGCGGCGGCCTCAGAGGTTACTCCGGCGAAGGCGAGAAGGCTCTCGCGCTCCATAACAAGGAAATAGAGAAACGCCGTCACGAGGATGGCGGTTACAATCGGCACGATCCGCATTCTAGTCTTGGTCCTTTATGGCCGTCCTGATTACCCGCTCCTCACATAAGAGTGACGGGACGCGCTTCAAGTCATGAAGCGTAATACGCTGAACTGTTCAGTTTAGATTACACCTTTCGCTGCTCTGCCGCAAGAAAGCCTATGGTTTCTTGGATGGCGGTTTTTCCGGCGGGCTTGGCAGGGGGGGCGCGAACGGATAAGAGGGGGCAAATCCGAGGAGACACCCTGTGAGCCAGACCGACAGTTTCATCGACGAAGTCACGGAAGAAGTGCGCCGCGACAAGCTTTTTGCGGCGATGAAGAAATATGGCTGGGTGGGCGTTCTGGGCGTGCTCGTGATCATCGGCGGCGCAGGCTGGCGTGAATGGACCCGCGCGCAGGAACAGGCCTTGGCCCAAGCCACTGGCGATGCGCTCTTGGCTGCTATTTCCAAGGAAGACAGCGCGGGCCGCGTGGAAGCGCTGAGCACCGTTGACGCCGCAAAGCCGGAAGGGCGCGCGGCTGTGCAAATGCTGAAAGCGGCGGAATTCGTGCGCGAAGGTAAAGCTGCCGAAGCGGTCGCGGCTTTTGATCTGATCGCTTCCGACGCGTCTTTGCCGCAAAGCTACCGCGACATCGCGGGCTTCAAGGCGCTTCTGGCCGCAGGCGACACGCTTGATGACGCCGCCAAGAAGCTCCGTCTGGAAGCCGTGATCCAAGCGGGTGGCCCGCTGCGGCTCCTCGCCGAAGAGCAGCTTGCGATTATGGAAGCCTCTGCAGGGGAAACCGAAGCGGCTCTGGAGCGTTCGAACCGCATCGTTGCGGATGCAGAAGCAAGCCAGGGCTTGCGCGCTCGCGCATCTCGGTTGATTGTGGCGCTGGGTGGCACGGTAGAACTTCCGGCAGAAGCCGGAGCCGCCGCGTCTGAATGATCCGTGCCTCTGGCCGGTTAGTAGTATTAGGGGGCTGAAGGCACGATGCGTCAGGCTTGGTTGATCGGGGCTCTCGGGCTGGCAGTTTTGGCAGGTTGCGAGGAGCGTGAACGCATTCTTCCCGGCCAACGTGAAAGCCTTCGCGCCATTTTCGACGATGCGGCGGCAGAAGCGCCTGCTGATACTGCCAACGAAAGCCGCCCGATTTCGCTGCCTTCTGCGGCGAATACCGCCGCATGGGAAAGCACCTCTGGCGCGCCGGCACGCACACCGCATCTGGCATTGTCCGCAGCGCCGCAACTCGCTTTCGCCGCCAATATCGGGCAGGGCGACAGCCGCAAGGCGCGCATCACCGCCAATCCGG
>RFUP01000770.1 GCA_009922885.1 Paracoccaceae bacterium | reverse complement strand
CGAGTTCGCGCGGAACGGGTTCGCTGGTGCCTCGACCCGGGCGATCGCGATTCGCGCTGGAGCTCACCAACCACAGATCAACTACCACTTCTCCTCGAAAGAGGCGCTCTGGCGCGCGGTGGTCGATGACCTCTTCAATTCGTTCCGCCGATTCCGCCATGTTCGCGGCCTTGGCGGTTGGCCGCATGCCCGCGGTTTTGCCGCGCAGGAAATCCGCGGTTCGCGGTGACACATCACGCGCCGATTTCACCAACCGCCCGCGTCCGGCGCGACGGTACAAACGCAACGGTTGTGATGCGCATTCCGTTGCGATGATTGATGCCGCGTTGTAAATCGACCCGGCAACGCCGCGGGCAACGCGGTTGAAATCAACCTGATTCACCGCGGATGCGGATTGCGCCGCGTGTTCCTCACCGTATCGGATTGATGCCGCGGTGTATCCCGCATCCGTTTCGGTTGGTTCGCGTTTGCGGGCTTTGAAAATGTCAAACAACCCCATTGTGTCACCCCGTCGCGGTTGGCCGCGGTTCACCATTCAACTACGCCAATATATGATCCGCCCGCCGTGTTGCAATCAACGCCCATCACGGCATATCTCAACGCATCCATTCCGTGGTTGTCGCGGTCTACGGGCATGTCACGCACCGCGCCATCCCGCCGCGTTGCCCACACATACGAATCAAATTCATCGCGTGTCGATGTTGGCCGCCGCGCTTGTTCCAAAAATCCGGCTGCTTCATGGCGACCCCTCACGCGGCGGTAACAGCGGAGCGAGGGCGTCGAAGATGCGGTCCAGGCTCTTTCGCTCTTCCTCCACCACATCCCGCGCACTGGCAATCATCTCGCGGCACTTCTCCTCGTTGGTGAGAAGCGAGGCGACGGTGCTTGCAAGTTCTTGTTCATCAGCAATTTCAACTGCCGCTCCCGCCTTCAGGAGGGCGTCGGCACTAAGCCTGTTGTTGGGGATCATCGGGCCGAGGATCAGTGCTGTCCCAACAGCAGCGGGCTCCATCGGATTGTGCCCGCCCACGGGAACCAGAGAGCCAGCGAGGAAAGTCACGTCGAACGCGGCATAGAACAGCCGCATCTCTCCTGTCGTATCAGCGAGATA
>RFUP01000769.1 GCA_009922885.1 Paracoccaceae bacterium | reverse complement strand
CAGGGCGCCGTCCAGCAGGCAAGGGCGGCTGTTCCAGCCGTTGCCGCGCAGACGGCGCAGGCGGCGGGCAGGGCGGCCGATATCGTCAGACGCCCAGCGCCAACCGCTCCGCCTGGCAGCGTTGGTGCCGCTGCTACGGAGCAGGCGCTGCAACGAGCAACGACCGCGGAGATGATGCCGGTTCCGTTTACCGGCGGGTCTGCGCTCACAAAAGGCCAAGCGTCGCGGGACTTTGCGCAGCTTCAGTTCGAGAAAGAAACCGCCAAACTCCAAGAGGTCGGCGCTCCGCTTCGAGAGCGCGTGCAGAATCAGTCTGCAACGCTGCTACAGAACTTCGACGCCATGGTTGATTCCATGCAGCCGATCACGCTGAGCAAACCAGAGATCGGGCTAGCGGTAACGACGGCGATTCAGAACAAAGCGAACGTCGCCAAAAAGCGTATCCGCGCAGAATACAAGAAAGCGGAAGAAGCGGGAGAAACGGAAGAACCTGTTTCCATGGCTCCTGTCGCCAAAAGCCTGGAAGATCTCGACAAGTATTCCGGTCTCGTGTCGATCATTCCCGCGTTTCGTCGGGAAGCTGAAAGGCTCGGCGCTGTCGCTGTCGATGAAGCTGGCGCGCTCGTTCCGCAAGAATTGAGCATCAACAACGCCGAGATTCTGCGTCAGTTTGTCAACCAGGGCACCGACTGGGCGAACCCGCGCGAGGCTAAGTTCGCAAAGCAGCTCGTGATGGCGATTGATGAATCAACCGAGCCCGCGGGCGGAGAAATCTACCGCCGCGCACGAAACCTTCGCAGGCAATATGCGGAAGAGTTCGAGAACGTGTTCGATAAAGTCATCCGTCTTTCGCCTGTCGAAGAAATGAACAAGGTTCGCGCGACGCTTATTTCTGCTGGCCCAGAAGGCAAGCGGGCATGGACGGATCTCAAGGCAAAGGGAATCGACTTCATTAGGGAGTCATCACAAACGAGCGCTCGAGACGAGCGCGGAAATTTCGTGATTTCGCCTGCTGCACTTCATAAAACCATCAAGGCGATGGATCAGACGGGCAAACTCGAGGCGCTGTACGGGAAGAAGCAGGCGCGGATTCTGCGCGATCAACTCAGCA
>RFUP01000768.1 GCA_009922885.1 Paracoccaceae bacterium | reverse complement strand
ATCAGGCGGCGGCGATGCTCATCCTCTTCGGCGGCCATGCCGTCAAACAGCGCGGCGGTGCCGGGATAATCGGCGCGCAACCGCTCGGCGTAGCTGCGGTAGATGCGCGCGTCATCTTCTTCTGACGATATGGCAAGGGCCAGCACTTCTTGTTCGGACAAATCAGAAAAACGGCGGCGTTGTGTTAGAAATCGCATGATTGGTTTCTCGTGTCTTGCACCATAAAAACAGCAAGACGGCAACGCTTGGGCGGGTTCAGCTTGCCCGATCTAAACTGCTTGGTTTAAACTGTGCTGCATAACAAAGGAGAAGTCCATGGGGGGAACTGCCGCAGCCACACCCTTGCGCCGGGGCCGCAAGTTTGACCAAGTGTTGGCAGGCGCACGCGAAGTTTTCCTGCGCGACGGGTTCGAAGGCGCAGTTGTAGACGAAATTGCGCGCCAAGCAGGCGTGTCAAAAGCGACGCTTTACAGCTATTTCCCGGACAAGCGCGAATTGTTCTTGGCCGTGGTGCGCAACGAATGCGAGGCCCAAGCCCAACGCGCCACGGCGGTGATAGACGAAAGCCAGCCGCCAGAAATCGTGCTGCGCAAAGCCGCCGAACAGATCGTGGGGTTCGTGGTATCGCGCTTTGCCTTGCGCATTTTCCGCATTTGTCTGGCCGAGGCAGACCGCTTTCCCGAATTGGGCCAAGCCTTTTACAGCAGTGGCCCAATGCTGGGCCGCAGCCGCCTGTCTAGCTACATGCAAAAAGCAGCAGCCCGCGGGCAATTGGTGATCGACGATTACGAACTGGCCGCCGACCAATATGCCGAACTATGCAAAGCCAATATTTGGAACCGCGCGGCGTTTGGCGTGCAAAGCAGCTTTAGCCAAGACGAAATGGAACGCACCACCAACGGGGCGGTGGCCGTTTTCATGGCCTGCTATGGCGCAGCGGGCCGTGCAGCCGGGGCAGGCACCGCCCACCCCGACACAAGCGCGGATTAATACACCACAACCGATCTGATGCTTTCGCCAGAATGCATCAGGTCAAACCCTTTGTTGATGTCATCCAAGCTCAGCGTATGGGTGATCATCGGATCGATCTCGATCTTGCCATCCATGTACCAATC
>RFUP01000767.1 GCA_009922885.1 Paracoccaceae bacterium | reverse complement strand
CCGCCCCCCGGGGGGCGGTGTTTTGCGTTTTGCACCATCTATGCACAGCATCCGTGCGCCTGCGCTGCTGGTGCTATGCCCCCACCGGCCATAGCATGCAGGCAAAAGGAGATTTGGCATGGACCGTGGCAGCACACACCGCACACACCCCGAAACCCGCATCGGCCATATTCACCTCAAAGTATCTGACCTGGCGCGCGCCATCGCCTTTTACCGCGATGTCATGGGCTTTGAGGTGCAGCAAACCTTTGGCAAGCAAGCCGCCTTTTTATCTGCGGGCGGCTATCATCACCATATTGGCCTGAACACATGGGACAGCCAAGGCGCGGCCCCGCCCCCGCCCTATCATACAGGGCTTTATCACGTGGCCTTTCTATACCCCGATCGCCCTGCCTTGGCGCAGGCGCTGCGGGCTGTGCTGGCCGCCGGCGTGGCCCTTGATGGTGCCGCCGACCATGGCGTATCCGAGGTGCTGTATTTCCGCGATCCTGATGGCAATGGCATCGAAATCTACCGCGACCGCGCGCCCGAAGACTGGCCGCGCGCGCCCGATGGCAGCTTGGCCATGAACAACCAACGCCTAGATGTGGCCGCCTTGCTGGCCGAGGCATAACACCCAGATCGCGGCTGGCCATTTGTGCGAAATTTGGGCATAGGGGCGGGGAAGGCATCGCGCCGCCCATCCTTGCCCCATTGCCGCAGAAAAGGCCGTTTCATGACCCAAATCATTACCGCCCTCGCTGATGTCTCTAGCCGCTATCAAGCGCTTTTTGTCGATCTGTGGGGCTGTGTGCACGACGGCGTGCGCGCCATTCCTGAGCAAATCGCGCCTGATACGACAACCGCGTACTACATGAGACCCGCCGCAGACGGTTCGAGAGCCGGTTATTACTATGTGAATCTATATCGTCCTGAGGTTCGCCCAAAGTACGAAATGGAGGTCTTGAGTGTGCATGAGGCCGTGCCCGGGCACCATTTGCAGATTGCGTTGGCGCAGGAGCTTGAAGGTCTTCCAACCTTCAGAAAACTTAGCGGACCAACGGCTTTCATTGAGGGCTGGGGCCTTTACTCGGAACGTCTGGGCTACGATATGGGATTATATCGCGATCCTTACTCACGCTATGG
>RFUP01000766.1 GCA_009922885.1 Paracoccaceae bacterium | reverse complement strand
TGCGGGGAGAGCAAAAATGGCGGATGTCAAATCCACACAGAAGGACGCGTACACGCTGATCCTCGAAGCTATCGACAGCGGGATCTATCGCCCCGGTGATCGCTTGGTGGAAAGCGAGTTGGCGGACCGCTTTGGCGTGTCCCGGACACCGGTGCGGGAGGCGTTGCAACGTCTTGAGACGCAAAGCCTTCTGGCTCGTGACGGGCGGAGCCTGATTGTGGCGTCGCTCGACCATAACCAGCTGGCCGAGCTCTATGCGGTGCGCTCCGAGCTTGAGGGGCTCGCAGCGCGCCTTGCGGCGCGTCATGCCACGCCTGAGGAAATGCGGGTGCTGCGGGAAATGGTCGAGGCGGATATGGAATTGGTGGGGTCTCCGAAGGCCCTGAGCCGCGCCAATCGGCGTTTCCACAAGCAGATCCATCTGGCTTCGCACAATCGCTACCTCGTGCAGCAACTCGACCTAGTGCACCGTTCTATGGCGTTGATGGCAACGACGTCGCTGGCGGCGCGTGGGCGTGGGGAGGATGCCTTGAACGAGCATTCCGCCATCGTAACAGCCATCGAGAACCGGGATGAGGAAGCCGCCTACGAAGCGTTGAAATCCCATATTTCAAAGGCCTTCGTGACGCGGCTCAAGCTGGATTCAGGGGCTCTGACAAGCATCGAGTGACGCACTGGCCTTCTTGCCTCCTGCCGTGAGGGAAAGGCCATGCGTGGTCTTGTCCCAATAGAAGGGGGCGACGAGGAGTTCCCAAAGCGCCTTGTAGGCCGCGAGTGTCGCCAGCGGGAAGTAGAAGTGCAGCGTGGGCACCCAAGGCAGAAGGTGCCTGTGCTCGGGCCGTGCGACCGAGATCGCGCCGATGGCGACGGTGATGCACTCGAACCCGAGGAAGAACATACCCATTGTCAGGATCCATTCTCTGGGCACGAGGCCGTCCAGAGGGTGGGCTAGGCCAAAGAAGATCAGCCAGAATGACCAGAGGAGCGGTGCCAGCAGAAACTGCGACAGGGCCGTGATGAAATGCGTCTGGAAGCCGAGAAACTTCCACGCACCCAGTTCGCTCCAGAGGCGCACAGGGCTTCGCATGGCGACGAGATAGGTGACCATGTAGCCCTTCAGCCAGCG
>RFUP01000765.1 GCA_009922885.1 Paracoccaceae bacterium | reverse complement strand
CCTGCGGGCATCACCACGTGGGCCATATCGGCATCCTCGGTCTCGATCGCGGCGGTGTGGAAACCTACCAGATCACGCTTGGCGGCGACGGCACCGAAACCGCCACGCTCGGCGAACGCACGGGCCCCGGTTTCTCCTACGAGGATATCGTGCCCGCCATCGAACGCATCGTCGGGGCCTATCTGAAAGTCCGGACCAGCGCCGGGGAACCTTTCCTCGAAACCTACCGCCGTGTCGGCCTCGATCCTTTCAAGGCAGCTCTCTACGAAGGGCCTGCACAAGATGCCGCTTGATGCCCCTCTCGGTCCGGTAACGGAACGTGTGGCCGCGCTCAACGAGCGCTATCGCCATCACGCCGCCTCTGCCGTTCTACGCCATGCGCTGAAAGACCCAGACCTCGGGAAAGTCACGCTCGTGTCGTCCTTCGGGGCGGAATCGGTGGTGCTCTTGCACCTCGTTTCCGTCATCGCCCCTGACACGCCCGTGCTCTTTCTCGAAACTGGAATGCTTTTCCCCGAAACCCTCGAATATCAGCGCAGCCTCGCAGAACGCCTCGAACTGCGACCTCCGCATCCTCCGCCCCGATCCCGCCGATCTGGCCGCCGAAGATCCTTACGGCGCGCTTCGCCTGCGCAACTCAGATGCCTGCTGCGCGCTCCGCAAGAACCGCCCGCTGGAGCGCGAGTTGTCAAAGTTCGACGCCTGGATCACCGGGCGCAAACGCTACCAAGGCTCCACCCGCGCCGCGCTCGATTTCTTCGAAGAGGAAGAGGGCACGGGCCGCATCAAGGTCAATCCGCTCGCCCATTGGGGCAAGGAAGACCTGCAAGACTACATGCTGAACAACCGCCTCCCCCGCCACCCCCTCGTGGCCAAGGGCTACCCCTCCATCGGCTGCGCGCCGTGCACCTCGCCCGTCAAACCCGGCGAGGACGAGCGCGCGGGCCGCTGGCGCGGGCAGGAGAAAACCGAGTGCGGCATCCATTTTACCAACGGAACCATCGAAAGGGCAGGCGCATGAGCGTTATCGTCACCGACACGGGCTTCACCGCAGAGGACTGGCAGGCAGGTTTCGCCGCGCCGGACGCCGTTCAGGAAGGGCAGGGGGTGGAACTCGCCCCCGATGCCGA
>RFUP01000764.1 GCA_009922885.1 Paracoccaceae bacterium | reverse complement strand
GATGCCTATGGGCTGGAAATCACCGGCACGCGCCGGATCAAAGCGGAGTAACGCCAATGGCCGGACATGAAACGCATTACATCCTGCCGCGCGCCTCTTTCGAGCGCCCGGTGAAGATCTTGATCGTTGTGGCCCCTTACTACAAGGATATCGCCGACAATCTGGTGGCGGGTGCGAAAGCCGAGATTGAAGCGGTGGGTGGCACTTGGGATCTGATCGAAGTGCCCGGCGCGCTGGAAATCCCGACGGCGATCGGCATTGCCGAACGGATGTCGAATTTCGACGGCTACGTGGCTTTGGGCTGCGTGATCCGTGGCGAGACCACGCATTACGACACCGTGTGCAACGACTCGAGCCGGGGCATCACGCTTCTGGGCTTGCAGGGGCTTTGCATCGGTAACGGGATCCTGACGGTGGAGAACCGCCATCAGGCCGAAGTGCGCGCCGATCCGGCGGATCAGAACAAAGGTGGCGGTGCGGCGGCTGCGGCCTTGCATCTTATCGCGCTTGCTCGTAAGTGGGGCGCCGCTCGCAAGGGGGTTGGGTTTGTGCCCGCCACCGACGAATTGAAGATTGCGGGCCAATCCAAGGATACCCCCACTGCATGACCGAGAAATCCGCCGCTTCCAAAGGCTCCGAAAAACGCCGTATGCGCTCTGCAACACGGCTTTATGCCGTACAGGCGCTGTTCCAGATGGAGCAGTCGGGGCAATCGCATGACCGGGTGCGGCGCGAGTTTCTCGATCACCGCTTCGGCGAGACGGTGGATGGGGAAGAAATGCTCGAAGGGGATGTGGAGCTGTTCCACGATATCCTCGAACAGGCGGTGAACTGGCAGGCGAAGATCGACCAGATGACCGACCGCGCCTTGGTGGCGAAATGGCCGATCGCCCGGATCGACCCGACGCTGCGGGCGCTTTTCCGTGCCGCCGGTGCGGAGCTGGTGATCGCCTCGGCCCCGCCGAAGGTGGTGATCACGGAATACGTTGACGTGGCGCGCGCTTTCTTCCCGGAAGGAAAAGAGCCGAAATTCGTCAATGCCGTGCTCGACCATATGGCGCGCGAAGCCCAGCCCGAGGCCTTCTAAGAGGGGGGCGCTGCCCCCCGCCTGCGGCTCCCCCCGGGATATTTCG
>RFUP01000763.1 GCA_009922885.1 Paracoccaceae bacterium | reverse complement strand
TCATCGGTCCGACCGCGCTGGGCTTCCGGCATCGTGATGACGTGGCCGAGATCAGCGCGCTGCTGCGTGAAATGGGCATCGCGATCAACGCGGTCGCGCCCCTAACCGCCAGTCCCGCCGATATCGCCCGGCTGGGGGCCGCGCATTTCAACGTGCTCTTGTATCCCGAAACCGGCGAAAGCGCCGCGCGTTGGCTGGAAAAGACCCATGGCCAGCCCTGGACGCGGACCATTCCCATCGGTGCGCAGGCCGCCCGCGCCTTTATCGACGAGGTGCGTGCCCTGTCCGGCTCGACCGCGCCGGTCGATGACAGCCGCCTGCGCCAGCCGTGGTGGGCCGCATCCGTGGACAGCACCTATCTGACCGGCAAGCGGGTCTTTGTGTTCGGCGACGGCACGCATGCGATGGCCGCCGCCCGTGTCGCGCGCGACGAGATGGGGTTCGAGGTCGTCGGCATCGGCTGCTACAACCGCGAGATGGCCCGGCCGCTGCGCGCGCTGGCGCGGGACTTTGGTTTGGACGCCCTGATCACCGACGATTATCTCGAAGTCGAGGCTGCGATCGAAGCCCTCCAGCCCGAGTTGATCCTGGGCACCCAGATGGAGCGCCACATCGGCAAGCGCCTTGGCATCCCTTGCGCGGTGATCTCGGCCCCCGTTCATGTGCAGGACTTTCCCGCCCGCCATTCGCCGCAGATGGGGTTCGAAGGGGCGAATGTGCTGTTTGACACCTGGGTGCATCCGCTGGTCATGGGGTTGGAGGAGCACCTCCTGACCATGTTCCGCGAGGATTTCGAATTCCACGACGCGGCCGGCCCCTCGCACCACGGGGCAAAGGCGATGCTCGCGCCCGGTGGGGTTCCGGAACCTGCGCCTGAGCCGCAGCCCATTGCCGCCAACGAGGCCGGGAAACCCGTGCACTGGCTGCCTGCCGCTGAAAAGGAATTGCAAAAGGTGCCGTTTTTCGTGCGTGGCAAGGCGCGGCGCAACACCGAAAGCTTTGCCGCCACGCGCGGCATCCAGCAGATCGACGTGTCCACCCTCTACGAGGCAAAGGCGCATTATGCTAGATAGATCATATAAACAAGACCCTTATACATTGGTGATGCTAACCTTGGATGCACATTCCGTTGGCTCAGT
>RFUP01000762.1 GCA_009922885.1 Paracoccaceae bacterium | reverse complement strand
AGGCAACTTTCGCGGCGAGCGCATCGCGTTCTTGAATCAGCACAACCTTCTCGGCGGCGAGAGCATCGCGGGCGGCAGCGGCTTGGGTCAAAAGATTTGCAGCGTCAACGGCAGCTTGCGCGTTGGCCGTGGATTCAGCTTTTAGGCTGCCGTTTTCGGCCTTGAGGTTTGCCAGTTCTTGAAGTGCGGTCATAAGTTTTGCTTTTCGTTACATTACGCCGCCTTGTCTGTCAAGAGTGCGAGCAGTATTTTTTTTGCTTCGTTGGAATCGCGCACCATTTCGTCAACGAGTTTAACCCCTGCGGACTGGTAACCCATGAACGTCTGCCCCTGCATCGTTTCGTCGTCCATACCGGGCCGGTGCTTTTTCACGTGTTCTTTGAACACTTCGGCAAGGCTATCCACTTTGGCCTGTATCTCAGCGGCTTGGGCTTCCGAAAGCGACGTGCCGGGAACGCCTGCGCCCTTGAACTTACCAGAGCGAAACACGTTGACGATGATGCCCATTGCCTTCGCCATCGCGCTCACGTCTTGATGCGCCACATAGACGCCAATGCTGCCAACCTCGGCGGATGGAGTGGCGAGAATTGCGCGAGTCGGAGCGGCAAGCCAGTAAGCCGCCGAGCAGCACAAGCCCGACGTGAAGGAAATCGTTGGCTTGGTGGCCGCAACGTCTTCAATCAGGCTCGCCAGTTCTGGTGTCCCGGTGACTGTGCCGCCCGGCGAATTGAAATCAAGCAAGATGCCTTTGACGGCGGGATTGGTAGCCGCGCCTTCAAGCTGCGTGCGAATGGATTCGGGCCGCGCAAAGCCCAGCTTGGAAGCGAAAGCGGGCAGCCCCGCAACGATTGGCCCGTGAATCTGGATTGTGGCAATGCCGTCGCCGTCAACTTCAACGCCCTCGTCCTCTTCGTCGTCCTCAAACAGGTCGCTGAAGATGTCGGCTTGAACCTCGGACAGCTTGGCAAACCATCGGCGCGGTTCAATCAAAAGCAATTCTTGGGTTTCGAGTATGGCTTTCATTCGGTGGGTGCATCTACGCCCGCAATTTCCTTTTGGGCTGAAGTGATTACTAGCGACGGGTTAGAATTGCGTTCTTGCAAGAATGCCAACACGTTGCCAATGGCGACATTGTGCTTG
>RFUP01000761.1 GCA_009922885.1 Paracoccaceae bacterium | reverse complement strand
CTGATCATGGTTTCGGGCTATGACAAGTATTTCCAGATTGCGCCCTGCTTCCGCGACGAAGACCCGCGGGCGGACCGTTCGCCGACGGATTTCTACCAGCTCGACTTGGAAATGAGCTTTGTCAGCCAGCAAGATGTGTTCGACACCATCGGGCCGGTTCTGGCAGGTGTGTTCGAGGAATTCGGCGGTGGCCGTAAGGTGGATGCGCCGCAGGACTGGCCGCAGATCGCCTATAAGGACGCCGCACTCTGGTATGGCACCGACAAGCCGGACCTTCGCAACCCGATCAAGATGCAGGTTGTGAGCGAGCATTTCGCGGGCTCGGGTTTTGCCGTGTTCGCCAAGCTGCTGGAGCAGGACGGCACGGAAATCCGCGCGATCCCCGCGCCGAAAGGTGGCAGCCGCAAGTTCTGCGACCGCATGAACGCATGGGCCCAGAAAGAGGGCCTGCCGGGCATGGGCTATATCTTCTGGCGCGAGGCCGAAAACGGCGGCGGCATGGAAGCGGCTGGCCCCTTGGCCAAGAACATTGGGCCGGAGCGCACGGAAGCCATTCGCCAGCAGTTGGGCCTTGGCCTCGGCGATGCGGCCTTCTTCCTTGGGGGCAAGCCTGCCGCCTTCGAGAAGATCGCAGGCCGCGCGCGCACCGCGATTGGCGAGGAGTTGAACCTGATCGAGAAGGACCGTTTCGCTTTCGCTTGGATCGTGGATTTCCCGATCTACGCGCGGGACGAAGAATCCGGCAAGATCGAGTTCGAGCACAACCCCTTCTCGATGCCGCAGGGCGGGATGGATGCGCTTCTGGGCGATCCGCTGGCGGTCAAGGGCTACCAGTATGACCTCGCGTGCAACGGCTACGAGTTGGTGTCGGGTGCGATCCGGAACCACAAGCCGGAGATCATGTTCAAGGCCTTCGAGATCGCGGGCTATGGCGAGGATGAAGTGCGCCGCCGCTTCGGGGGCATGGTGAACGCGTTCCAATATGGCGCGCCGCCCCACGGGGGGTGCGCGGCGGGGATCGACCGCATCGTGATGCTGCTGGCTTGCTCCCGCACTGGGCTTGCCCTGCTTGGATGGACCATCGCTGCCCGCCTCGTTCCCAACCGCTCTTGAACGTTCGTTGGCACCACCTTCCGCGCG
>RFUP01000077.1 GCA_009922885.1 Paracoccaceae bacterium | reverse complement strand
CAGCAAGGCCGCAATCAGAAGCACCCCCACCACCTTGATTGCCACCGCCACCACCAAAGCCAGCCCCAGCGTCAGCACCAATTGCTCGCGTCGCGGATCAAAACCGGCCGCCTGCGCCAGATCGGGGTTCAGCGTGGCCGTCAGAAGCGCCTGCCACCGAAGCGCCAGAAGCCCCAGAACGATCAGCGCGCCGCCCCAGATGAAGGCCAGATCGGATTTCGTCACCGCCAGAATATCCCCGAAAAGATAGGCCATCAGATCAATCCGCACGCCATCGATGAACGAAACCGCCACCAGCCCGAACGCGAGCGCAGAATGCGCCATCACGCCCAGAAGCGTGTCCATCGCGAAGCCACGCCCCGATAACGTGGAAACGATGGAGGCCATCAGCAGCGCAACCGCCGCCGCGCCCCAAACCACAGGAACCGAGAAGGCCAGCGAAAGCGCCACGCCAAGGATCGAGGCATGCGCCGTCGCGTCGCCGAAATAGGCCATGCGCCGCCACACCACGAAACATCCCATCGGCGCCGCCGCCAAGGCCGTACCCGCCCCTGCCAAAGCCGCTCTTACGAGGAAATCGTCAAACATCAGGCGTGTTCCCCGTGCGGATGGCTGTGCGGGTGATCGTGGTCACATTCCCCGTCGTGGCTGTGGTCATGGGCATGGCGATAGAGCGCAAGTGCCCCCTGCGTGCCCGTACCAAAAAGCGCGCGATACTCCGGTGCCGAGGCCACATGTTCCGGATGGCCTTCGCAGCAGATATGCCCGTTGAGGCAAATCACCCGATCCGAGGTGCTCATCACCACGTGCAGTTCATGGCTCACCATCACCACTGCTGTTCCGGTTTCCTTCCGGATCTGCTCGATCAAGCGGTAGAACGTGGCCGACCCCGGCTGATCAAGGCCTTGCGTGGCCTCATCGAGCAACAGTAGGTCCGGCTTATCCAGAAGCGCACGCGCCAGAAGCGCCCGCTGGAACTGCCCGCCCGAAAGCTCGGAAAGCTGCCGCTCACCAAGGCTGGGCAGCCCGCAAGTCTCCAGAACCGCCACCATCTCCGCCACCGCCCTGCGGGTCGGCAGAGAAAGGAACCGCGCAACGGTCATGGGCAAAGTCGGGTCCAGCGCCAGCTTTTGCGGCACGTAACCGATCCGCAGCCCCGGCTTCGCTGTGATTTTACCCACGGAAGGCCGCACTGCCCCGATAATCGTGCGCAGCAGCGTTGATTTCCCAGAGCCATTCGGCCCCACCACCGTCACCACTTGGGAAGGCTCAATTGTCAGGTTCACATGGGAAAGCGCCATATGCCCGCCCAAACGCACCGAAACGTTCTGCAACGATATCAGGCTCACGGATGTTCGCTCCGGCAGGCAGGGCAGGTGCCTTGCGCCTCCACCACAGCGCGTTCAATCGCAAACCCGGCTTCCCGCGCCGCACGGGCCAGAGGGCCTTTGTCTGGCGCAGCTTCCGCTTCTTCCACCACGCCGCAAGAACGGCAGATCAGGAAGGCAGGCGCGTGATCTGCACCCGGATGCGTGCAGGCCACATAGGCATTCAACGCTTCCACCTTATGGGCAAAACCATTTGCCGTGAGGAAATCGAGCGCGCGATAGGCCACCGGAGGCTGGCTCCCGAACCCGTCCGCATCCAGCTTCGCCAGAATGTCATAGGCCCCCAAGGCCCGATGCTCGGAAAGCAGGATCTCCAGCGTGCGCCGCCGCACGGGCGTCAAGCGTAGGCCTTGCGCCGCGCAGAAGCGCTCGGCGGCATCAACCGCCGTCGAGATACATCGCGCATGGTCATGGGGCTGGAAATGATCGTTTTGCATGCCGTTGCTATACCTGCGAGAACGCCCAAATGCAATGTTATTACATTTGGGTTGATATGTAATGTTATATCATTTAAGTGGGCCCCGTTGATATCGGAGACTCACATGCGCCACACCCTGTTCCCAGTTGCCTGCCTTGCCCTTCTGCCCACGATTGCAGGGGCCGAAGGCCTCAAGATCGTCACCGATATCGCCCCGATCGGCTCGCTCGTAGACATGGTCACCAATGGCCTGAGCAAACCGGAGGTCTTGGTCAGCGGCGCATCATCTCCCCATGGCTTCGCGCTGAAGCCCTCGCAAGCCGCCGCCCTGCAAGAGGCAGATGCCGTGTTCTGGGTCAGCGAGCAACTCACCCCGTGGATGGAAGCCCCCCTTGAAGCCTTGGCCTCGGGTGCCATCGCCGTTGAACTCGCGGATTCCGCCCCTGTCCTGCGCGATTTTCGTGAAGAGGCCGAACATGACGATCATGAAGGTCACGCAGAGGAAAAGGCCGAAGAAAAGCACGCGCATGAAGAAGGTCATGACCACAGCGGCATTGACCCCCACCTCTGGCTCGACCCTCAAAACGCCACCGCTTGGCTATCAGTGATCGCGGAAAACCTCTCGGCGCTAGACCCGCAAAACGCCGAGGTCTACGCGCAAAACGCCCAAACAGCCGCCGCCGCTCTCACGGCACTCGGCGCTGAACTCAAAGCTGATCTGGCCCCAGTTTCCGGCCGTCCATTCCTCGTTTTTCATGACGCCTATCAATACTTTACCGAAGCTTATGCCCTCACCTCCGTTGGCTCGATTTCCCTCGGTGACGCGGCACCAACCTCCGCCGCGCACCTGTCGGAAATCCAGCATCACGTTGAAGAAACCGGAGCCACCTGCGCCTTTTCGGAACCGCAATTCGATCCTCGTCTGATCGCCGCCGTCAGCACTTCTTTGAAGGTGGCCGAGCTTGATCCCCTTGGCACCAACCAAGCCCCCGGCCCCGACCTTTACAGCGCCACACTCCGCGCGATGGCTGCCACCATAAAGGATTGCCTCACCGAGTGATTTGACAGCGCTGAACGCAGGCAGTAGGCCCGTTGCTCCGAGAAGGAGAAGAACGGAATGGCGCGCAAACGCAAAGGAAATCCGGTTTCCGGCTGGCTGATCATCGACAAGCCCGCCGGCATCACCTCCACCTCGGTCGTCAACAAAGTCCGCTGGGCCCTGAACGCCCAGAAGGCAGGGCACTCCGGCACGCTCGATCCGGATGCAACCGGCGTTCTCGCCGTCGCCCTGGGCGAGGCCACCAAAGTGATCCCCTACGTGACTGACGCCACGAAATGCTACCGTTTCGTCGTGAACTGGGGTGCCTCCACCACCACCGACGACGCCGCAGGTGAAATCATCGAATCCCGCTCTGCGCGCCCCTCCAAGGCCGATATCGAAGCGGCTCTCCCCGCCTTCCGTGGCCTGATCCAACAAATCCCGCCACAATTCTCCGCCGTGAAAGTCGACGGCCAACGCGCCTATGACCTCGCGCGCGAAGGCGAGGAACTCGACCTCGCCGCGCGCGATCTCTGGGTCGAGCGCCTTGAACTCGTTGAACTCATTGATGAAAACGCAGCCCTCTTCGAAATGGTCTGCGGCAAGGGCGGCTATGTCCGCTCCATCGCGCGCGACCTTGGCGCGGCACTCGGCTGCCTCGGCCATGTCCGCTGGTTGCGCCGCGAATGGTCCGGGCCGTTCAACGCCCAACAAGGCGTATCGCTCGAAACCGTCGATACCCTCGCCAAAACGCCCGAACTCGAAGCGCTCCTTCTCCCTCTCGAAGTCGGTCTCGCCAGCCTTCCCGAAGTCATGGCCAACGAAGCCGGCGCAACGCGGCTTCGCAATGGTAACGCAGGCCAAATCCTGACATCCTTGGACTGGGGCACCGAAGCATGGGCCAGCTACCAAGGCACGCCACTCGCCATCGGCATCGTTCAAGGCGGAGAGTTGCACCCCTCAAGGGTCTTCAACCTCTAAGGCAGGGATTTTAAGATGATCGTTCGGACGCATCAAAAGGGCGACGCCGCATCGGTCGCAGAATATTCCGACTGCGAAAAATACCGCTACAAGCTCACCCGCATCTGGGACCCCGCAGGGCGCAAAGTCCTCTTCGTCATGCTCAACCCCTCAACCGCCACCGAAGTCCAGAACGACCCAACCGTCGAGCGCTGCGAACGCCGCGCCCGCACCCTCGGCTACGGCGGCTTCCGCGTCACCAACATCTTCGCCTGGCGCGACACCGATCCCAAAGCCATGCGCGCCGCCCTCGATCCCGTCGGCCCCGCGAATGACGCCGCCATCCTCGAAGGCACTGCTTGGGCCAATACCGTCGTCGCCGCATGGGGCACCCACGGCGCCCATCTCGATCGCGGCGCCCACGTGGAGGCCCTCCTTCGCGCTTCTGCCCAGCCCGTCTACCATCTCGGCATCACCAAAGACGGGCATCCCAAACACCCGCTCTACATTTCCTATTCCGAGCAACCCCGCCTTTGGTTCGGAGGCCGCCATGGATAACGAAGCGCTCCGCTCAGCCCTCGAACACCTCACCGAAGAGGCCCGCCGCGCCAACCTCCGCGAAGCCCGCGTTATCCGTGGTCTCGCCCTGCA
This sequence comes from Paracoccaceae bacterium, assembly GCA_009922885.1. Taxonomy (GTDB): domain Bacteria; phylum Pseudomonadota; class Alphaproteobacteria; order Rhodobacterales; family Rhodobacteraceae; genus UBA9554. Next base: position 4,242 of record RFUP01000077.1, on the reverse strand, counting down.
ATTCGCCCGCGGGCTGGCCTTCGGCCTCGGCACGGTTCTGGGGGCGTCGCTCCTCGTCTCCCTCGCCGCATGGTGGCTCTCGCAATTCGAGTTCCTGCCGATCATCGGCGAATGGGCGGCCCAGATCGCCGAAGACATCCGCAACGCCCAGAAATAGCGCTCCTCCCCGTTAACCAAGGTTACCGGGTTCTTTTGCCTCGACTCGCAAACTCCGTCAGTTTCCGCAGCGGGGGTGTCGTGCGGGGTGGCACAAGATGTTTATTTTTGCGGGCATTTTCGGAATGCTCATGGCGGGCGTGGCACTTGTCGGCCTGCAAGATCTCTTGGAACCGGAGGCAACGCCCGAAGAACCCGAGGCCGATGAAATTCTCATCGGCAGCGAAGAAGACGATACGTTCTTCTCCGGCATCGGCGACGACCAGATCGGCGGTTACGGCGGCGACGATACAGCCGATGCTGGCAGCGGCGACGATGCCATCGACGGCATGGACGGCGATGACGACCTCTCTGGCGGTTCCGGCGATGACACCCTCATGGGCGGCGCTGGCGACGATCTGCTGACAGGCAACGCCGACACCGAGCGCGATTTCCTGAACGGCGGAAGCGGCAATGATACGCTCTTCGGCGGTGCCTCAGATATCCTCTCCGGCGGCGACGGTGAGGATCTATTCGCGATCCGGCCCGACCTTTCGCAACCCGTCCAACTGATGGACTACTCCAGCACAGAAGACAGCCTCGTGATCGTCACGGATAACGCGATCGACCTCCAAACGTCGACATCAGAGGATGGGATGGTCATTCTGAAAGCCGACGGTCAGGAATTGGCCCGCTTCCCCGCCGGAACCGATTTGGGCAAGATCACAATCCTGTCCATAGCCGATGCCACCGAATTCTTCGGAGAACAGGTTCCTCTTTCTTTTTCCCGCATTTCCGAGTAATTGGCCCCATTCCGTGCGAACGGAATACTATACAGACCCTGCTGGACGACATCCCGGCTGTGGCCTCAACCTCTAACTTAGGAGATCCCGATGTCGATCACCGTTGAAGAAAAAGCACGTCTTATCAAAGAGTTCGGCACCAAAGAAGGCGACACCGGTTCGCCCGAAGTCCAGGTTGCGATCCTCAGCTCGCGCATTGCGACTCTGACCGAGCACTTCAAGACTCACAAGAAGGACAACCACGGTCGCCGTGGCCTTCTGATGATGGTCGCTCAGCGCCGTAAGCTGCTGGACTACCTCAAAGCCAAGGACGAAGGCCGCTACCAGTCGCTGATCGAGCGCCTCGGTCTGCGCCGCTAATCGCCCGAAACGGCATTCGGAAAACGCGCCCCCCGGGGCGCGTTTTTTGTTTCAGCAAGCTCCACTCGGCGCACGCAGCACCCTGCACTGGAAAACAGGAATTCCTTCGGAATGCCTCCGGCGGGGATATTTGAAAAAGAGAAAGCCGCGGCTGAACTGGAACCGTTTCTCTTTCGGAAATATCCTCGGGGGTGAATGCCGAAGGCAGAGGGGGCAGACAGCCCCCTTTTTCCCTCATGACGCCAAACGCGCGGCGTGTTAGGGCAAAGCCATGAGCCATATCCCCTCCAAGGCTGAAATCCTCGACTGGATCTCCGCCAATCCCGCCCTCACCGCCAAACGCGACATCGCGAAAGCCTTCGGCATCAAAGGTGCCGAACGGATCGAGTTGAAACGCGTGTTGAAAGAGCTGGAAGAGGAAGGTCATCTCCAGAAGCGCCACAAAACCTACCGCGACCCCGACCGCCTGCCGCCTGTCTCTGTGCTTGAGGTTCTCGGCCCTGACCGCAACGGCGATCTTTGGGCCAAGCCCCTCGAATGGCAGGGCGAAGATGCCGAGCCGAAGGTCCTTCTCATACCGCGTGACAGTGATCCCGCTTTGGGCAAAGGCGACCGGATCCTTGGCCGACTCACCGAAGTGAAGAGTGAGGAGTACCAATACGAAGGTCGCCTCATCCGCCGCATTGGCCAGAACCCGCGCCGCGTTCTGGGGATCTACAAGAAATCTGCCGAAGGGGGGCGCATCCTTCCAATCGACAAAGGGGATGGCAAGGAATGGCACGTTCCCCCCGGCGCCACCGGGGGCGCCAAGGATGGTGAGTTGGTCGAGGCCGAGCAGGCAGGCCCCGCAGGCCGAATGGGCCTGCCCCGTGCCCGCATCATCGCGCGTTTGGGCGATCCGATGGCGGCGAAGGCTGTCAGCCTGATCGCCATCCACCAGCACGGCATCCCTGATGATTTCCCCGATGAGGTGATCGCAGAGGCCGATGCGATGAAGCCCGCAGGTCTTTCGGGCCGCATGGATATGCGCGACATGCCGCTCGTCACCATCGACCCGTTTGATGCCCGCGACCATGACGATGCCGTCTGGGCCCACGCTGATGACGATCCGAAAAACGAAGGCGGCCACGTGCTCTGGGTCGCCATCGCTGATGTCGCGCATTACGTTACGCCGAATTCGGAGCTGGATCACGAAGCGCGCAAGCGCGGCAATTCCAGCTACTTTCCGGATCGTGTCGTCCCGATGCTGCCGGATCGTCTGTCCGGGGATCTTTGTTCGCTCCATGAAGGCGTGCCGCGTGCCTGCCTTGCTGTGCGGATGCAGATCAACGCCAAGGGCCACAAGATCGGCCACAGCTTCCAGCGCGGCTTGATGCGCTCGGTCGCCTCTCTGAATTACGAGGAAGTTCAGGCCGCGCAGGATGGCGCGCCGAACGAGAAATGTGCGCCCTTGATGGATGAGGTCATCAAGCCGCTCTATGCCGCCTATGATGCGCTCGTCAAAGCCCGCGCCGATCGGCAGCCGCTCGATCTCGACTTGCCCGAGCGCAAGGTCATCCTGTCTGACACGGGCGATGTGCTCTCGGTCGCCTTCCGTGACCGCCTTGATGCGCACCGCCTTATCGAGGAGTTCATGATCCTCGCCAATGTCGCTGCCGCTGAAACACTGATCCAGAAGAAGTCACCACTGCTCTTCCGAGTTCACGAAGAACCCAGCCCCGAAAAGCTCGACGCACTCCGTGAAACCGCCGAAGCGGCTGGACTCGTGTTGGCCAAAGGGCAGGTTCTGAAAACCGCCCATCTCAACCGCCTTCTGAAATCTGCCGAAGGCACCGATGTGGACGAGTTGATCAACCTCTCCACCCTGCGCTCAATGACGCAAGCCTATTACAGCCCGCAGAACTTCGGCCATTTCGGCCTCGCGCTGCAATCCTATGCGCATTTCACCTCGCCGATCCGACGGTATTCTGACCTCATCGTCCACCGCGCGCTCATCCGCTCGCATGGGTGGGGCGATGACGGGCTTTCCGAGTGGGATATCGAGAAGCTCCAGAACACCGCCAACCAGATTTCCGAAACCGAGCGCCGCTCGATGCTGGCCGAACGCGACACCACGGATCGCTATCTGGCCGCCTTCCTCTCGGATCGCATCGGTCAGGAATTCTCGGGCCGCATCAGCGGCATCGCCAAGTTCGGCGTATTCGTAAAGCTCGAAGGCTCCGGTGCGGATGGTCTCGTGCCGATGCGCGCGCTTGGTGGCGAGTTCTTCCACTATGACCGCGAGAGCCAGAGCCTCTTGGGTGCCGATACTGGCCGCGTGATCGGGCTGGGCCAGCGCGTGACCGTCAAACTCGCAGAAGCCGCCCCGATAACGGGGGGTATCATCCTCGAACTTCTCACGCTTGAGGGCGAAGAGATGCCGCGCGGTTCCTCGCGCGGGCGCGGCAAGCCCGTGAAGCGACGCCAAGGTGCCTCCAAGCACAAGGACAAAGCCATCGCCCGCAAAGTGAAGCGCTCGCGCCGGAAGTGAGGCCCTAGTATCGGCACCTTCCCGCGCGCTCCTTTCGGATTGCTAGCCGCACGGGCACATTCGCGCTACCATTCCCCAAGCACGAGCAGAAAACAGGGGAAAACCCATGCGCGCTTCCTACTTCTTCCTCCTCGCGGGGGCCCTTCTTTGCGGCCCCGCTTTGGCCAATGCGCCAGATGCCTCACTGCGCCCCGAGGCCCGCGTCATCGTCTCTACCAAATCCGCGTCTTTCGAGGCCTGGATCGAGGGTTATAAGGCGCGCGCGCAGAAACAAGGCATCTCGCGCCGCGTGCTCGATCAGGCCTTTCGTGGCGTTTCTTACAATGCCGAAGTGATCGCGAAAGACCGCAACCAATCCGAATTCAAACGCGAGATCTGGGATTACCTCGATTCCGCCGCCTCTCCGATCCGCGT
>RFUP01000760.1 GCA_009922885.1 Paracoccaceae bacterium | reverse complement strand
GCGGTATTTGCCGCAAAATATTTGTCAAGTAGACACGCCGATACTTATGGACATTTATAGAAATGCCCGAAAGTTTGTGACTCTTATCACAAAAAAAGTTTTTTAGAATGTCCGAATTGCCCTACTTTGTTCCCTGAAAATGTCAGACCCCCCTGTTAGAATACTTACATAACAAAATAGAGATACTAAATGAGCCTAGCAAATAATCCGTAAGGTGAGCCTAGCAAATAAGTTAGTATCCAAACTAAAAAGAAAGGTTAGAAAATGACTAACACTAAAGTAAATGAAAGAAAGCCAAATGGCTACATGAGTTTTGACCAAGTAGATACCTACTACAATGACTACAATGTTAGAGGTAATGACCCTACTTGTAAGCACCCTACTTACAGAGTAGAAATACAAAATGATAGTAAGCCCTCTATCAACCACTATTGTGAAACCTGTGGCTATCGCAGACTATTTCTCAAGTATGCTAAACACATGAGAAAAAAATAATAGAAAGGATAAATAAATGAAAAAGAATATTCTAATCTCCTTCGTTACTGAAGCAGATACAGATTTTCAAGCAATTTCAGAATTGCGAAAAGTAATGTACTTACTTCCTGAAAGTACAGTAGAAAAATTTGATGCATTTGAAATTTTAGATGTAGAATAATTTTCTAAATAAATTTGCGAGAATAAAAATCTCGCAAAAATTGCCGCAAAAATATTTGCCGCCCCCCGCACTCGGGCGTGTCGTGCTTACGTTTTTTGTGATATTTCTCACAAAATCTAAGCGTGATTTGGATTTGATTTTGTCAGAGATTTCTGCTAGACTTACGGAGTAAGAAAAAGAAAGGAAAACTTATGACTAACAAAATAATTGAAACAGCAGATTTTCTAATTGATAATGGTTATTCAATTCAGGATAATATCTGCGTATTTTGCTCACGCACTTTTGATCGTTGGGATAGTATCTGCTCAAATTGCCGTGAATATAAAGGCGTAATGAATATCGTTGATGCCGTTGAATACTATGGGAGAGATATTCTCCCCTTGTGACCTACGCCACAAAAACAGACGGCGTGTCGTTTTGACTTTTGCCAAAAAAAATGAAATAATAGATTTATAAAGAAAGGTAAAAACTATGAAAAGTTATTCA
>RFUP01000759.1 GCA_009922885.1 Paracoccaceae bacterium | reverse complement strand
CCTCGCCGCCGACTTTGAGATCAAGGCCGGAAAGACTTTTGGTTTCAAACTGCCCGCCTGCGTGTTGAACGCTGGTAGGGGAATTGAGTAGCTTTTCAGTAATCTCTTTCCCGATTACCTCCGGCAGCTTCTCTGGCTTGTAGTATCCTCGAAGCTGTTCGATTTCATCGCCTGCCTTGTCGTATGCCCACAGGCGATTATCGGCAACCCCGTAGTGAATGCTGCTGACGTGATTCTCCAGCGAATACCGCTCCGCCTGCTGCTCGCCCGTCGTCCACCCAATCGCATCCGCGCCCTCATCCACGGCATCGCGAAGCGCCCGCTTCATGCCGATCTCGTAAATCCGCTTCCGAATCTCCGGCGGCATCTTCGCCTGACCGTCCTTGTTCGGCCCCTGCATTTCCTCAATAAAGTAGGTCTTCACCCCATTCGCATCCGTCCGAATGTTCCGCCGGATGCGAACAATCGGGTTTGCAATGTCGGAGTATTGCGAATGACCATCGTTCCATTCCGGTCCGTATTCGCGTTTCTGCGCTTCTTTTAGAGCCGCATAAAGCGGTTTCAATCGCTCCGGTGCTTCGCCCGTGCGCTGCATATGTAACTCGTCCTCGTTTGTTACAGATGCCTCAATTTTTGAACGTATGGATTCAATCGCGCTGTTCTTCGGCCAAGTCACAAACATCTCCCGATAGCTCCCCTCATCCGCGCCGGGGAGTTGGTATTGGGAGAAATGGGTTCGATCCCTTTTTTCTCGAAAGGTCGTGAATCGCCCATCTTCGATGGTCGCATTTAGCACCGCGCGCTCGCTATCTGAAACTGAGAACTTGTCGGGGCTCTTTGCGTAGGCATGCATCGCATCAGTCGCCGAATCGTATCCAAAATAGTTGTGCTTTTTGATGATGTCCTTTGCCAAGTCACCCAGCACCACATCCTCCACCTTCGCCTCCCTCTCCAGCGCAAACCCGATCAACTCGTCCCGCGTCACCTTATCCCCCGGCTGCTTGCCCGAGAGCGGCGAAAGCGGGTCCGTAAGAATCCCACTCATCGCGATTTCATCCTTCTTCGCCCCCTTCTCAATCGCCGCCCGAGCCTGCTGCACCGTCATCACCGCCTGCGGCAACCCCGTCACCGCCCGCGTCAA
>RFUP01000758.1 GCA_009922885.1 Paracoccaceae bacterium | reverse complement strand
TGATATACGCGCTGATTGCTGCGACGCTTCTCTTGGGCGAGGTGCGGTTTCAGGACTTTCTGGCAAGCCTCATTGGAGCCGCGCTTTACGTCTCGAACCATGTTTTCTTTGCACAGGCGGGGTATTTCGATACGGCCTCGCATGAGAAGCTTCTGATGCACACATGGTCTTTGGCGGTGGAGTTCCAATTCTACCTGCTGACGCCGCTCCTTTTGTGGTTTGCGCGAGGGCGTAAGGCAGCTAGCGCACTTCTGGTGCTCTTGTCGGTTGCGTCTTTCGGGCTTTCAGAAGCGTGGCGGGGGGGCGAGGCCTCGGCCGCGTTTTACCTGATGGCCCCGCGGTTCTGGGAGTTCGCTTTGGGTGGGCTGGTGGCGCTCTGGGTGCCATTGCGCGCGGGTAATGCGGGCCTCTCAACAGGGATGCGCGCGGCGGGGTTGGCGCTGATCCTCTGGGCCGCGATTGCTTACGATGCGCGCACGGCCTTTCCCGGCGTGGGCGCGTTGCCGCCGGTGCTCGGAACGATGCTGGTGCTGGCAGCACCACATGCACCGCGTGATCCGTTGCTTTGGGTGCTGTCTTGCAAAGCGGCGCGTTGGATGGGGCTGCGCTCCTATTCGATCTACCTCTGGCACTGGCCCTTGATGGTGACGGCGGTGCTGGCGTCGGAATGGGCGAGCGAGGGGCTTTTGCTAGGAATGGCGCTCCTTTCTGTGGTGTTGGCTGCGGTGAGCTATCCGCTCATCGAGCGCCCGCCGCAGGTGAACCCCAAATGGCGCGCGCCGCGCCGGATGCTCGGGCTTCTGGCGCTCGTGCCTCTATTGGCGGCATTGGCCTTCGCGCTGCCTGCAAGCTGGCGGGTTGGGCTGCCTTTGGGGGAATATCGCCGTGTGCTCGATCTCGTCGATCACGAGTTGGCACTTTACGAGCCGACCATCCATTCCGCGCCGGAAAGCCCCGCACGGGGCGTGCAATGCAGCGTGGATGGGGTGGCGACGGCCTCGCGCACGGTTGCCGGAGCGGCTTTGGCCGACTGCCTTGCCGCGATCACCACGCCTGAAACGGTATTGGTCATCGGCGATAGCCATGGCCGGGAAACCTTCCACGCCTTGCGCGCGGCCTTTCCGGAGCGACAGTTCGCGCT
>RFUP01000757.1 GCA_009922885.1 Paracoccaceae bacterium | reverse complement strand
TACATGGCCCTTGGCACGCTACGGCAAATCTTCACGCCCGAGTCGGACCGCGCAATGCAGCACAGCCAAAAGACGATCGTAATCATCGGCGCCGGTATTGTTGGTGTCGCAACAGCGATATGGCTGCAACGCGAGGGGCACAGCGTGATCTTGGTCGATCGCCAAGACCCGGGCGAAGGGGCCAGCCATGGCAATGGCGGGGTGCTGGCGGCCTGTTCGATTGTGCCGGTCACGGTGCCGGGCCTTCTGGCGAAGGCACCGCGCATGTTGTTTGACAACAACCAGCCTTTGTTCCTGAAATGGGCCTATCTGCCAAAATTGCTGCCTTGGCTGCGCAAATATCTGGCCCATGCCAATGTGGCCGATACCACCCGCATTGCACAGGCGATGTTTCCGATTGTAGGCGACAGTTTGGCCGACCATCAAGCGCTGGCACAGGGCACGCCGGCCGCCCGCTATATCGTGCCCAGCGACTATCTTTATGTCTATAATTCGCGCGCAGATTTTCAGGCCGACAGCTTTGGCTGGGGGTTGCGCCGCGATGCCGGTTTCACCTGGGACGAGCTGGAGGGCGCGGCCTTCAACACCTACGACCCGGGATTTGGCCCGCATTTGGGTTTTGCCGCCAAACTGGCCGATCATGGCCGCATCAGCGACCCGGGCGCCTATGTAAAGGCGCTGGCGGCCCATGCCGCGGCGCAAGGCGCGCAGATCCGGCGCGCCGAAGTCACCGGCTTGGTGCGCGAAAACGGGCGGGTCACTGGCGTGCGCGCTGGTGGTGAAACCATCGCCTGCGATGAGGCCGTTCTGGCGCTTGGCGCATGGTCGGGGCCACTGGCACAGGCTCTGGGGCTGGACGTGCCATTGGAAAGCGAACGCGGCTATCATCTGGAATTGTGGAACCCATCGGTGATGCCAAAATCGCCCGTCATGGTGGCCAGTGGTAAATTCGTGGCCACCCCGATGGAGGGGCGTTTGCGGCTGGCGGGCATTGTCGAATTTGGGGGGCTGCAGGCCGCACCCTCGCGGCGCCCCTTTGATTTGCTGCGCGAAAATATCCGTGCCGCCATGCCCGGCATCACATGGGAACACGAGGTGGAATGGCTGGGCCACCGCCCCGCCCCTGCCGATTCTATCCCGC
>RFUP01000756.1 GCA_009922885.1 Paracoccaceae bacterium | reverse complement strand
CTCCGAGAGGAACCCGTAGCCCGGATGCACCGCATCGGCCCCGGTAACGCGGCAAGCCTCCAAGATGCGCTGAGGATCGAGATAACTTTCCCCCACCGGTGCCGCCCCGATCCGCACCACCTCATCGGCCGCGCGCACATGCAAAGCGCTAGCGTCGGCATCCGAATAGACCGCCACTGTTCGATAGCCCATCGCCTGTGCCGTTCGGATCACGCGGCAGGCGATCTCGCCTCGGTTGGCAATCAGGATCTTCTGAAACGCCATCGCCTTCACCCACGCTTGGGCGCAAGGCCCATGAGCTTGCAGATAATCCCTTGCATCACCTCATCCGCGCCGCCGCCAATCGGCACGATCCTGAGGTCGCGATAGAGGCGGTTAACCACCGTTTCTTCCATATAGCCCATGCCGCCCCAGAACTGCAGGCACTGGTCTGGAATGAGCCGCGAAAGCCGCCCCGCCTTCAGCTTCGCCATCGAAGCCAGAAGCGTCACATCTTCCCCCGCCACATAGCGCTCGGTCGCCTGCCACAGAAGCGCGCGCAGCGCTTCCACCTCGGTCTGCATCTCCGCCAGTTGGAACTGCACCACCTGATTGTCGAGGATCGACTTTCCGAAGGCCTGTCGCTCCCGCGCATAATCCACCGTCGAGGACACGCAGAGCTCCAGCCCTTTGATGCTCATCGCCGCCCCGAAGAGCCGCTCCTCCTGGAACTGCTGCATCTGGTAGGTGAAGCCCATGCCTTCCTCACCGATCCGGAAGCGCTTCGGCACCCGCACATTCTCGAAGAAGATCGGCGCCGTATCCGATCCCCGCATCCCGATCTTCTTCAGCTTCGCGCCCACCGTCACTCCCTTTGTGTTCGACGGCACGATGATGAGAGACTTGTTTCTGTGCTGCTGCCCGTCACCCGTATTGGTCAAGAGGCAGAAGAAATCCGCCTGCGTCGAATTGGTGATCCACATCTTCTGACCGTAGATGACGTAATCATCGCCATCACTCACCGCTTTCGTGCGAATAGCCGCCACATCCGATCCGGCATGCGGCTCGCTCACGGCAATAGAAGCCACCGACTCCCCGGCGATCGCCGGGACCAAAAATTCGGAGCGTAACGCGTCTGGCCCGAAGCGAGCGAGGGCAGGGA
>RFUP01000755.1 GCA_009922885.1 Paracoccaceae bacterium | reverse complement strand
ATCTTCGGGATTCTCAACTGGGTTTACATGTGGCACCGCCCCGGGAAGGGCATGACACGAAGCGAATATGCCTCTATGGCGGCCGATTTCGTGATGGGCGGTTTGACCCGTATCCGCTCAGAATGATCTTATCCTAATAACTTTCCACTCTCGGCGGCCCTTGCAAGCACCGTGTGCTCGTGCATCTTCACGATATGGATCCACTTGCCCCCCTTATTAATGCTCTCCACGCCGAAGGCCGCTTGCGCGTCTGGTCGCTTGTCATCACCGTTTTCGGCGACAGCGTTCAGCACCGTGGCGGGCGCATCTCGACGGCACGCTTGCAGCGCCTGCTCGGGCGGGTCGGCGTCGAAGCGGGGGCGATCCGAACAGCACTGTCACGTCTTGGCCGCGACGGATGGGTTGAGAGCGAGCGCACTGGCCGCATGAGCGAATACCGCCTGAGCCAACAAGGCCTGATGCGCTTTACAGAAGCAACAGGGCGAATTTACGCCCCTCCACAAATCGCTCCTATCGATGAGTGGAGCCTGTCGCTCGACGATGGCGACCCCATGGGGTTCGCCGTTGGTGCCCTACGGCTGCGACCCTCCAAATCAGGCCCCTCCAGCGCAGCGTTCCGGATTGAAGGCCGCATTGCGTCGCTCTCGCCAGACCTGAAAGCGAGCCTTCTCATACCCGCTCACCGCGCGACTCTGGACAAGTTGTTCGCAGACGTATCAGCACTGCAACGCCTTGATCTTGCGCCTCTTGATGCCTGCGCGGCGCGCACCCTCTTGATCCACCGCTGGCGGCGTATCGTCTTGAGGCACCCCGAACTCCCTACAGAACTACTACCGGAAGAGTATCGCCAGACCCCGCGCCATGCAGTCGCCATGGTCTATTCGAAGATCTCGCCACATGCTGAAGAATGGCTGGATCTGGACGAACCCGACATGCCCGCCATGCTCCCTGCCAAAGCCGCGTTTTTTCAACGCTTCAAGCAAGGCGCTTGATTTCGCACCGGCAAGGCGCAACTCTAAACCATGAACGTGCAATCGCCCCCAACGACTCCAAACCAGTCCGTCGAGCAGATCATGTTCGACCGTCATGAACTCGGGCAGATTCTGACCCTTTACGGGCGCATGGTCGCCGCAGGGGAATGGCGCGATTACGGCATCTC
>RFUP01000754.1 GCA_009922885.1 Paracoccaceae bacterium | reverse complement strand
CGTCCTTTCGTTTTCTGAGAACCTGACGCCATTTCTGCTTTCTCGGAGTTACCAATAAATGAACGACCAGTCCCCCCGCCGTTCCGGCGGACGTGAAGCACGCCGTGCTGCGCGCTCGACTTCCCTTCCCGACAACCAACGCCCAATCCGAGCCGGACTTTCCGGTGGCCAGTATCGCCCGCTCTCGGAGAGCGATGTGCTGCGCATCCACCACGCCGCTCTGGACGCGCTGGAGCAAATCGGCCTTGCCGATGCCCCGCCCTCCGGTGTGGAAATCCTGACAGGTGCCGGCGCGATCCTCGGGGATGATGGCCGCATCCGGTTCCCGCGTGCGCTTGTGGAAGACATGCTGGCAAAAGCCGCACGTGGGATCACGCTTTACAGCCGCGACGGCAAGAACGACCTCGACCTCTCTGGCACCCGCGTGCACTACGGCACGGCAGGCGCGGCTGTGCATCTCGTCGATGTGCATGGCCAGCATTACCGCGACAGCAAGGTGCAGGATTTGCACGATGCGGCGCGTATCGTCGACAAGCTCGACAACCTGCATTTCTTCCAGCGCGCCATGGTGTGCCGTGATATCCCCGATAACCGCGAGATGGACCTGAATTCCATCTACGCAAGCTGCGCGGGCACCACGAAGCACGTGGGGGTTTCCTTCACCGATCCCGACTATGTCGAGGACGGGCTGAAGCTTCTGCATATGATCGCGGGCGGCGAGGACAAGTGGCGCGAGCGGCCCTTCGTTTCGAACTCGAACTGCTTTGTCGTGCCGCCGATGAAGTTCGCCACGGAAAGCTGCCGCGTGATGGAAAAGCTGATCGCGGGCGGTATGCCGATCCTCTTGCTTTCCGCTGGTATGGCGGGGGCAACTGCACCTTCCACAGTTGCAGGCGCGATTGTGCAAGCGGTGGCCGAGTGCCTTGCTGGTGTTGTCTATGTAAACGCCATCAAGCCCGGCCATCCGGCAATTTTCGGGACTTGGCCGTTTGGCTTGGACCTGCGCACAGGTGCCATGACCGGCGGTTCGGGCGAGCAGGCGCTCCTGACGGCAGGATGCGCGCAGATGCACCAGTTCTACGGGCTGCCGGGTGGAGCGGCGGCAGGGATTGCCGACTCCAAACTGCCCGATATGCAAGCGGGTTGGGAGCAAATGTGCTCGAA
>RFUP01000753.1 GCA_009922885.1 Paracoccaceae bacterium | reverse complement strand
GAAAACCTGCGGTTGCGCCATGAAGAGCTGCGCGATCACGCGCGCCGCCGGGCCGAAGGCCGCTTGTTGGTGCTGGGATTGGTGTTTTTATGTGCCTATTCGGTGATTGGCGCGCGCATGGCCCATGTGGCCGCCACCGAACCGGCCGAACCGCGCACCGCGCAGGTGCGCGCGCCCATTGTGGCGCAGCGCGCCGATATCGTCGATCGGCAGGGCCGCATTTTGGCCACCAATCTGGAAACCCACTCGCTGTATGCCCAGCCGCCGCTGATGGTGGATCCGGCGGGGGCAGCCCGTGCGCTGGCGCAAATCTTTCCAGATCTGGACGAAAAAGAGCTGGTAGAGGATTTCACCGGCAAACGAAAATTTTTGTGGATCAAACGCAAGCTTAGCCCCGAACAAAAGCAGGCTGTGCATGATATCGGCGAGCCGGGGTTGCTGTTTGGCCCGCGCGAGATGCGCCTTTACCCCAATGGCCGCTTGGCTGCCCATGTCCTTGGCGGGGCGGGCTTTGGCCAAGAAGCCGTCGATGCCGCCGAGGTGATCGGCATCGCGGGCGTCGAGGCGGTCTTTGACCAAAGCTTGCGCGATCCGGGCCGCAACGCGCCCTTGCAACTGTCCATCGACCTTTCGGTTCAGGCCGGGCTGGAAGAGGTGCTGGCCGGCGGCATGGCGCTGATGAATGCGCGCGGGGCGGCCGCCGTGCTGATGGATGCCCATACGGGCGAGATCATCGCCATGGCCAGCTTGCCCGATTTCGACCCCAACGCCCGGCCCGCGCCTGCGCTGTCGGGCGATCCGGCCGACAGCCCCTTGTTCAACCGCGCCGTGCAGGGCGTCTATGAGCTGGGCAGCGTCCTCAAGGCATTCCCCATCGCACAGGCGATCGAGCTGGGGCAGATCACCCCCGACGACATGATCGACACGCGTGGCCCGATGCGGGTGGGGCGCTTTCGGATCAGCGATTATCGCAGCAAGGGACCGTCGCAATCGGTTCGCGATGTGTTCATCCACTCCTCCAACATCGGCACGGCGCGCATCGCGCAGGCCATCGGCGGCGAGGCGCAGCGCGACTTCCTCTCGTCGCTGGGCCTGCTTGAACCCGCCCCCATCGAGATCATCGAGGCGCGCAAGGCGAGGCCCCTGATCCCCGCGCGCTGGGGCGAGTT
>RFUP01000752.1 GCA_009922885.1 Paracoccaceae bacterium | reverse complement strand
ACAAAGCCAAGACTTAACCGCATGGCTGCGCGAAAGCTTTGGCAGCCAAAAGCTGGACCAGCTGCTAGATCTGCTCAACGAGTTGGATCAACTGGACCCACCCAACAAAAACACCCCGCCAAAATAAAAAACCCCGCGGCCAGCGCGGGGTTTTCTTTATGTCTGTGCAGCCCGTCTTATGCGGCTTTTGCACCTTTCTTCACAGGCGCCCACAGGCGCTTGTTGGTCAGGTACAGCAGCGATGTCAGCAGCACCAAGAACAGCACAGCCACAAAGCCAGCCTGCTTGCGCGCCATCATCTTCGGCTCGGCGGCCCACATCAAAAACGCGGCCACGTCTTGCGACATGTGATGCAGCGAATTGTCATGGCCATCGTCAAACTCGACCTGTTCATCGGCCAGCGGTGGCCCCATCGAGATCCAGCCGCCGGGGAAGGCGGTGTTGCCGTAGAACACGGTGCCCGCTTCTTCCTTTTCTTCGCCGGTATACCCGGTGAGCAGCGAGTAAATATACTCGGGTCCGCCCATACCTTTGAACAGCTGGTTCATGCCGGTGCCATAAGGCCCGTGGAACCCGGCCCGCGATTTGGCAACCAAGCTCAGATCGGGGGCACCAACGCCATTGTTGGCTGGGAAGTGATCGGCCGGGCGCGCGGCGCGGTCGTCGTCGATTTCAGGGTCATAGACCGAGAAATTATCAGCCGCATAGGCGCGCACCTGATCTTCGGTAAAGCCCGGGCCGCCCGGGTCGGCCAATGTGCGCAGTGGCACATATTTCAGCCCGTGGCAGGCAGAACATACTTCGGTATATACTTTCAGGCCGCGCTGCAGCTGGTTCTGGTCGAATTTGCCAAACGGCCCTTCGAACGAGAAATCCACATCTTCAACATGGCCCGAAGCACCGGCCGCCAGCGCTGCACCGCCCGAAAGGGCCAGGGCAGCCACTGCGGAGATCGCAAGTTTTTTCAGCATTTCCTGTGGTCCTTTTCTTATTCGGCCGGTGTGCCGTGCTTGCCATAATGGGCATTGAAATCGTCTTCGATGGTGGCAGGCATCGGCAGCGGTTTTTCGATGACACCCAGCAGCGGCAGGATCACCAAGAAATACGCAAACCAATAGGCCGAACCGATCAGCGAGATCATGGCGTAGATGCCCTCGGCCGGCATGGCG
>RFUP01000751.1 GCA_009922885.1 Paracoccaceae bacterium | reverse complement strand
GCACCTGCGCCATGCCTTCCGGCATCCGCCGCGTCACCGCAAGGATCAACGCCATGGTCATATCCGCCGTGTCATCGGTCAGCACGCCGGGTGTGTTCGACACCAGAATCCCCCGACGCCGCGCGGTCTCCACGTCGATATGGTCCACACCCGCACCGTAATTCGCAATCAGCCGCAGCTTATCGCCCGCCTGTGCAATCAGCCCCGCGTCGATCTGGTCTGCCAGCGAAGGCACCAGCACATCCGCCGTCTGCATCGCTGCTGCCAACTCGGCACGCGTCATCGGTTCGTCGGTGTCGCGGAGCTTCACATTGAAGAGTTCCATCATCCGCGTCTCGATCGGGTCCGGTAACCGTCGCGTCACAACAACACTCAATCGCTGAGATGGCATCGAAACTCTCCCTTAGCTTCCATTTCCAAACCCTTACTGGCACAGTGCCCGCAGTAGCGCCGAGGCACAAGAACCTCCGGCGAAAAATCCAAGAACTGCGTTGAAGGCAGTCGATAACACAGGCATCTGGCGGTCATGATGACAAAAAGACTTCCTCTGGCGTTCAAAGCGCTCATGGCGGCGCTGATCCTGCTCACCTGTCACCCCGTTCGCGCCGAAGAAACGCGCGGCGCGGTCACCAACCTGCCTTTGCCCCGCTTCGTCTCGCTCAAGTCCTCCGAAACCAACGTGCGCCGTGGCCCTTCGCTCACGCACCGGATCGACTGGATCTTCAAGCGCAAGGACATGCCCGTCGAAATCACCGCCGAATTCGGCCATTGGCGTCGCATTCAGGATCGCGACGGCCAAGGCGGTTGGACGCATTATTCGCTCCTTTCGGGTGTCCGCACGGTCATCGTCGACGAAAACATGCTCTCGCTGCACTCCCGCCCCTCCGAAGACACCCCCGTTGTCGCGCAATTGGAATCAGGGGTGATCGCCAAACTCGAAGAATGCACCGCCTCGTGGTGCAAGATCGGCGCAGGCGGTTATCGCGGCTGGGTGCAGAAATCCGCGATCTGGGGCGTAAAACCGGATGAAATCCGCGAATAAGCCCAAAATCACTCGATTAAAAATTCTCTGAAAACAGGCTTGAACCCCCGACGATCATTGCGTAGAAGCCAGCCCAAGTTGGGGTATCGCCAAGTGGTAAGGCAGCGGTTTTTGGTACCGCCATTCC
>RFUP01000076.1 GCA_009922885.1 Paracoccaceae bacterium | reverse complement strand
CTCGACACCCCCGGCCACGCGGCGTTTACCTCGATGCGTGCCCGTGGTGCGCAGGTGACGGATATCGTGGTTCTGGTGGTGGCGGCGGATGACGCCGTGATGCCGCAGACCGTTGAAGCGCTGAACCACGCGAAAGCGGCGAATGTGCCGATGATCGTGGCGATCAACAAGTGCGACAAGCCCGCTGCTAACCCGCAGAAAGTGCGGACCGATCTGTTGAACCACGAGGTTGTGGTGGAACAGATGGGCGGTGAAGTGCAGGACGTGGAAGTTTCCGCGAAGACCGGCAAGGGCCTTGATGCGCTGCTGGAAGCGATTGCGCTGCAGGCGGAAATTCTGGAACTCAAAGCCAACCCCGACCGCTTTGCGGAAGGTGCTGTGATCGAAGCCAAGCTCGATGTGGGCCGTGGCCCGGTGGCGACGGTTCTGGTGCAGAAGGGCACGCTGAAGCAGGGCGACATCTTTGTTGTGGGCGAGCAGTGGGGCAAGGTCCGTGCGCTGATCGACGACAAGGGTGAGCGCGTGAAGGAAGCTGGCCCGTCGGTTCCGGTTGAGGTGCTTGGCCTGAACGGCACGCCGGAAGCGGGTGACGTGCTGAACGTTGTGGAAACCGAAGCGCAGGCGCGCGAAATCGCGGATTACCGCGAGCAGGTGACCAAGGACAAGCGCGCGGCCGCTGGTGCGGCGACGACGCTGGATCAGCTTTTGGCGAAAGCCAAGGCGGACGAGAACGTCAAGGAACTGCCGATCCTCGTGAAAGCGGACGTGCAGGGTTCGGCGGAAGCGATCGTGCAGGCCTTGGAAAAGGTCGGCAACGAAGAGGTGCGCGTGCGCGTGCTGCACTTCGGTGTGGGTGCGATCACGGAAACCGACGTGGGCCTCGCAGAAGCCTCCGGCGCGCCGATCATCGGCTTCAACGTGCGTGCGAACGCAAGTGCGCGGAACACGGCGAACCAGAAGGGCGTGGAGATCCGCTATTACTCGGTGATCTACGACCTCGTGGACGATGTGAAGAAGGCGGCTTCGGGTCTGCTTTCGGCAGAGATCCGCGAAAAGTTCATCGGCTATGCGAAGATCCTCGAAGTGTTCAAGGTGTCTGGCGTTGGCAAGGTGGCTGGTTGCTTGGTGACCGAAGGCGTTGCGCGCCGTTCGGCTGGCGTGCGCCTCCTGCGGGACAACGTTGTGATCCACGAAGGCACGCTGAAGACGCTCAAGCGCTTCAAGGACGAGGTCAAGGAAGTGCAGTCCGGTCAGGAGTGCGGGATGGCGTTCGAGAACTACGACGATATCCGCCCGAACGATGTGATCGAAATCTTCGAGCGGGAAGAAATCGAACGCTCGCTGACCTAAAGCATTTCGCAGAGAAACAAAAAGGGCCGCTTCGAGCGGCCCTTTTCTTTTGTCTTGGTGCTCTGGTTACGCGCTCTTGGCGATCGGAAAACCAGAGAATTCGCGGTTGTCTGCGCGGATAACAATACGGCCATCCTGCAAACTACGAACGAAGATCCCCTGCACGGATACGCAGGAGCCGATAATGATAGTTCTAATCACAGGAAGCCTCCCCCAGACGGCTGTTGTGAATAAAATAGAGCATAAATTAGATGAATAAATACGCAACAAGGATGAGTTTGGCCGAAACGACTAACGCATGCGGCGAGTTGGCCTACCCGACGGGATTAAAGCCAGTCGCGCAGGATCGGGATGAGCGGAATGTCCGCAGGCGGCATGGGGTATTGGCTTAAGTCCTTGGCGCGAACCCATTTTAGGGTTTGGCCTTCGCGGGCATGCGGCGTGCCTTGCCAGCGGCGGCAGGCGAAGACGGGCATGAGAAGGTGGAAGTCTTCGTAAGCATGGCTGGCGAATGTGAGGGGCGCGAGGCAGGAAGACCAGGTGTCGATGCCCAGTTCTTCCTTCAATTCACGGATGAGTGCGACCTCGGGTGATTCGCCTTGCTCGACCTTGCCTCCGGGAAATTCCCAGAGGCCAGCCATGGATTTGCCCTCGGGCCGCTGCGCGAGAAGGACGCGCCCGTCGGGGTCGATCAGGGCGACAGCGGAGACGAGAACGAGCTTCATCGGATCAGGACCGGTAATCGGCGTTGATCGAGATGTAGCCATGCGTCAGGTCGCAGGTCCAGACGGTGCATTGGCCGGAGCCGAGGCCCAGATCGACGCGGATCTTCAGGTATTCGCCCTTCATGTAATTCGCGCCCTGATCCTCTTTGTAGTCCGGGTTACGCCAGCCTTTATCGGCAACGAGGATGTCACCGAACCAGATGGAGAGACGGTCGCGGTCTGCCAGCGCACCGGACTTGCCGATGGCCATGACCACGCGGCCCCAATTCGGATCTTCGCCAGCAATCGCGGTTTTGATCAGGGGAGAGTTTGCGATGGCCATGCCGTGCACCTTGGCATCGGCGTCGGAGGCGGCACCGGTGATTTCGATAGTGACGAATTTCGACGCGCCTTCGCCATCGCGGACGACCTGATGGGCGAGGTCGAGCATGACGGTGTTGAGGGCGTCGCGGAACGCGCCTTTGGCCTCGGTGACTTCCACGCCGCTCGCGCCCGTGGCGGCGAGAAGGAGGGTGTCGGAGGTGGAGGTGTCACTATCGACGGTGATGCAGTTGAAGGTGCTATCGGTGAGTTCCGAGAGCATGGATTGCAGGAGGCCGCGTTCGACCTTCGCATCGGTGAAGATGTAGACGAGCATAGTGGCCATATCGGGGGCGATCATGCCCGAACCTTTGGCAATGCCTGCGATCTTCACCGTTTTCCCATTGATGGTAGCCGTCGCAGTGGCGCCTTTCGGGAAGGTGTCTGTGGTCATGATGGCGCGGGCGGCGTCGGCGATGCCAGTGGCCGTTTGCGCGCCTTCGAGTTCCGCGATCTTGGCGATGATACGGTCATGCGGAAGCGGTTCACCGATCACGCCTGTGGAGGAGGTGAAGATACGATCCTGCGGCAGGCCGATCTGTTCAGACACGGCTTTGGTGATGGCTTGCACGCTGGCGACGCCATTGCGGCCCGTGAAGGCATTGGAGTTGCCGGAGTTCACGAGGATCGCTGCGCCCGTGGCCCCATCGAGGCCGATCTTGGCTTGGCAATCGAGCACGGGAGCCGAACGGGTGGCGGAGCGCGTGAAGACGCCCGCCATCGTGGTGCCGGGGACGAGGCGCGCGAGCATCACGTCGACGCGGCCTTGATATTTCACGCCTGCCTGAGCGGCGGCGAAGGTGACGCCATCGATCACGGGCAGTTCGGGGAACGCGGCCGGAGCGAGGGGAGAAACAGCGGTGATCTTGCCCATATCAGTTACCCAGAAGGCTCGTGTTGGAGAGAAGCGCCGGATCGATTTCCGCGCCGGGTTTTTCGATGGTAGCAGCTTTCGTGAGTTCCGCGATACGCGCATCGAGGGTTTCGCGCTGGATGTCTTGCAGCAGTTCGTCGCGCACATCTTCGAGAGCGGGCGCGGCGGCATCACGGATGTCGTTCAGCTTGATGACGTGCCAGCCGAATTGGGTTTCGACGGGGCCGCTGATTTTTCCGGCTTCGAGTTGTTTGACGGCATCCTCGAACGGCGGGACCATCATGCTCGGGCCGAACCAACCCAGCTCACCGCCCGTGGGGCCGGAGGGGCCAGTGGATTTCTCTTTGGCGAGGGTCGCGAAATCCGCGCCGCCTTCGAGAGCTTTCACAAGCTCTTCGGCTTCTTCCTTGGTATTGACGAGAATATGCGAAGCGTTCCACTCACGGGTTGGCGTGGCGGAGGCGTATTTGGCTTTGTAGGCTGCGGCGACGGCTTCTTCGGTGACGGCAGGCGCGAGGGCGGCTTCGATGGCTTTGCCTGCAAGGAGGCTGCGGCGCTCGTTCTCGACGGAGAGGCGCACTTGGGCGTCTTCGGTTTCGGTGGCGGCGAGGAGCGTCTGGTTGACGAGCTGGTCGAGCAGGCCGGGGAAGAGAACCTCGTTCGGGATCTGCTGATATTGCGGCGGCAGGGATTGGCGGGCGATGATCAGGTGGCCGAGGGTGATCTCGGTGCCGTTCACGCGCGCGACCACGGTGGCAGCACTCGGCGCATCCTCCGCACTGGCGGGGAGGGCGAGAACGAGGGCCAGCGCGGTGGCTGCCGAAAACGTGATGCGTCTGATCATGGAATGGTCCTTTTGGGTAGGGGTTCGAGACCCCCGGCGTTGACACTCTGCGAGCCGCCCCTTACATCGGCAAAGGCTTTTCGGCGGCTCGTCGCGGCCCGTTTTATGCGGTGCAATGCAAGGGGGCAAGCGAATGGCTTGCACGAACCTGTCAACGACGATCGGATAGAACATGCTGGGTCTCGGAACAATCGCCAAGAAGGTCTTTGGCACCCCCAACGACCGCAAAGTAAAGGCGACACGGCCTCTGGTGGCAAAGATCAACGCACTAGAGCCAGATTTCCAGAACCTGAGCGACGAGGGGCTGCGCGCGAAGACGGCGGAACTCTCGGAACGCGCCAAGAATGGCGAGAGCCTTGATGCGCTTCTGCCAGAAGCTTTTGCGAACTGCCGCGAAGCCGCGAAGCGCGCTTTGGGCCTCAGGGCTTTCGATACGCAGCTTCTGGGCGGGATTTTCCTGCATCAAGGCAATATCGCGGAGATGAAGACGGGCGAGGGCAAGACGCTTGTGGCGACGTTCCCGGCCTATCTGAACGCGCTCACCGGTAAGGGTGTGCATGTGGTCACCGTGAACGACTACCTCGCTCGCCGCGATGCGGAGTGGATGGGGAAGGTTTTCGCGCTTCTGGGCATGACGACGGGTGTGGTTTACCCCCACCAGCAGGACGCGGAGAAGAAAGCGGCCTACGCTTGCGACATCACCTACGCGACGAATAACGAGCTGGGCTTCGATTACCTGCGCGACAACATGAAATCCGACCTCGCGCAGATGTATCAGCGCGGGCACAATTTCGCGATTGTCGACGAGGTGGACTCGATCCTGATCGACGAAGCGCGGACGCCGTTGATTATCTCGGGCCCCGCGCAGGATCGCTCGGAGCTTTACAAGGTGATCGACGGGATCATTCCCTCAATCCAGCCGGAGCATTTCTCGCTAGACGAAAAGACCCGCAACGTGACCTTCACCGATGCAGGCAACGAGTTCCTCGAAGCGCAACTGGCTGCGCTCGGCCTCCTGCCGGAAGGGCAGAACCTTTACGATCCGGAATCCACGACGCTGGTGCACCATATCAACCAAGCTCTGCGGGCGCATAAGCTGTTCCAGAAGGACAAGGAATATATCGTCCGGAACAACGAGATTGTTCTGATCGACGAATTCACCGGCCGTATGATGGCAGGTCGTCGCCTTTCGGACGGTCTGCATCAGGCGATTGAAGCCAAAGAGAACGTCAATATCCAGCCGGAGAACGTGACGCTCGCGCAGGTGACGTTCCAGAATTACTTCCGCCTCTATTCGACGCTTTCCGGCATGACCGGCACTGCGGCGACGGAAGCGGACGAATTCATGGAAATCTACAAGCTGGGCGTTGTGGAAGTTCCGACGAACCGACCCATCGCCCGCAAGGATGACGACGACGCGGTGTATCGCACGGCGCGTGAGAAATACGCGGCTATCGTCGAGACGATCCAGGAAGCGAATGCCAAGGGCCAGCCTGTGCTGGTTGGCACGACCTCTATCGAGAAATCGGAGTTCCTGTCGGGGCTGCTGAAGCAGGCGGGTGTGCCGCATAACGTTCTGAATGCGCGAATGCATGAGCAGGAAGCGCAGATCGTGGCAGATGCCGGTAAGCTTGGCGCGGTGACGATTGCCACGAACATGGCGGGGCGCGGGACAGACATCAAACTGGGCGGGAACGTCGAGTTCAAGGTGATGGAGGCGATTGCCGCCAACCCCGAAGGCGATCACATCGCGATCCGGAAACAGATCGAAGAAGATCACAAGGCAGCAGAAGAGGCTGTGAAGGCCGCTGGCGGCCTGTTCGTTCTGGCAACCGAGCGCCATGAAAGCCGCCGGATCGACAACCAGCTGCGCGGCCGTTCGGGGCGTCAGGGCGATCCCGGGCGGTCTTCGTTCTTCCTGTCGTTGGAAGACGACCTGATGCGGATTTTCGGCTCGGAGCGCTTGGACAATATCCTGTCGAAGCTTGGCATGAAGGAAGGCGAGGCGATTGTGCACCCGTGGGTGAACAAATCGCTCGAACGCGCGCAGGCGAAGGTGGAAGGGCGCAACTTCGACATCCGCAAACAATTGCTGAAGTTCGACGATGTGATGAACGACCAGCGGAAGGTGATCTTCGGCCAGCGCCGCGAGATCATGGAGGCGCAGGATCTTTCGGAAATCGTGACCGATATGCGCGATCAAGTGGTTGACGATCTGGTTGATAGCTTCCTGCCACCGAAGAGCTATGCCGACCAGTGGAATGCCGAAGGGCTTTACGCTGCGGTGATCGAAAAGCTCGGGATGGATCTGCCGATTATCGAATGGGCCGCCGAAGAAGGCGTGGATCAGGATGTTATGGCTGAGCGGATTTCCGAAGCAGGAACCGCGAAGATGGAAGAAAAGACGGCTGCGTTCGGGCCGGAGAACATGCGTTCTATCGAGAAGCAACTTCTGCTCGATGCGATCGACAAGAAGTGGCAGGAGCACCTGCTGCGCCTTGAGCATCTGCGTTCGGTGATCGGATTCCGTGGCTATGCCCAGCGCGATCCGCTCAACGAATACAAGACGGAAGCGTTCCAGCTTTTCGAAGGCCTGCTTGACGGCCTGCGCGAGGATGTGACCGAGAAGCTCGCACGCGTGCGGCCTTTGACGGAAGAAGAGCAGCAGCAGTTGATGGCGCAATATCTTGCGAAACAGCAGGGTGCGGCGGCGGCTCCTGCATCAGCCGCGCCATTGGTTGACGGGTTTGACGAAAATGACCCAGCAACATGGGGTGATCCTTCGCGCAATGAACCCTGCCCTTGCGGTTCGGGCGAGAAGTTCAAGCACTGCCACGGCAAGATCGCATAAGGCCAACGCGGCCACGATAACTCCCGCTGAGTGCCACAGGTTAGCCGGATTCTCGGTGCAAAGATTACCAAAGTCTTTGTGCCGAGGAGCTGGAAATGATTCCGATGAGCAGATACGCCCTGATGGGTGGAACCGTGGCAACTGCCGTGGGTATTGGCTTTTTTATGCAGTCCGGGCCAAGCCGTGAGGCCTATTATGCGCCGGAAGGCAGCGTTCAGGTGGCAAGCGTAAGCCCGGCGGGATATCAGCCCGAACCTGCTCAGGATCAGGCCCCCGGATTGAGCGATCCTCAAGAGGTTGTGGAGGCCGCTCCGCCCGGCAGGCCTTTGAGCGATGCGTTGGATGAGAACGCGACA
Source organism: Paracoccaceae bacterium (assembly GCA_009922885.1). GTDB lineage: Bacteria > Pseudomonadota > Alphaproteobacteria > Rhodobacterales > Rhodobacteraceae > UBA9554. The sequence continues at coordinate 1,348 of RFUP01000076.1, read as the reverse complement.
TCTATTGATGCGAGCGCCAGTGAGCCGATGCAGATGGCAGCTATCGAGGCGGCACCGGAAGCGCCCGCTGCCGCGACTGCCCCCGCCCTGACCGAAGTGATGGCGGCTTGCGATCCGGTGATGGAAGCGCGTGTGGAGCCTGCGGCGATGGTGACGATTTCGCTGACCTCCTGCCAGCCGGATCAGCGCGTGACGATGCATCACAACGGGATGATGGTTCAGGCCATGACCGATAGCGACGGCAAGCTTGAGATGCTGATGCCGGCGCTTTCGGAGCAGGCGCTCTACATTGCGGAATTCCCGAACCGGGAAGGGGCCGTGGCGCAAGCGGACGTGACCTCGTTGCCAGAATACGAGCGTGTGGTTCTGCAATGGCGGGGTGATGCCGCGCTGTCACTTTCCGCGCAGGAGTTCGGTGCGGCTTGGGGTGGCGAAGGTCATATTCGCGCCGATGCGCCGGGATCGGTTGAAAATGCGGTGACGGGCGCGGGTGGCTTCCTGACCAAGGCAGGCGATTTCACACTGGAGAATAGCCTCCGCGCCGAGGTCTACACCTTTCCGCGGAACGTCCAGCGCGCTGAAGGTGGTGTGGAGTTCACGATTGACGCCGAGGTGACGGCTGTCAATTGCGACAAGGAGATTGGTGCGCAGAGCCTCCAGTTGGGTGATGGCGGCAAGTTGACGGTGCGTGAACTTGTGCTGCCCGTGCCAGATTGTAGCGGAATTGGCGACTATATTGTCTTGAAAAATATGGCCGAAGACCTGAAAGTTGCGCTCAACTGAGATTGATTTGAAGGGCTATCAAGCCATGTTACGGACCTGTGCGGCGGCCATCGCCGCACTTTTCCTTTTCGGAGCGGCAACGCCTGTTTTCGCGCAGGATGTGACGTTGACCTCACGCGATGGAAGCGTTGAAATTGCTGGAAATCTTCTGGGTTTCGACGGTGAGTTTTACCGCGTCGAGACGCTATACGGTGAGTTGACCGTTGATGGTTCTGGCGTGGATTGCGCCGGGCCAGGGTGCCCTAACCTTGAGAATTTCATCGCAGAATTCTCCATTTCCGGGGCCAGCGTCATGGGGGAGGTGCTGCTTCCGGCGCTGATCCAGGGCTTCGCACTGCGCGAGGGTTTTGTTCTCAAAAAGGAACCAATCGACGAGGCACGGGCTGTCTTCGTGATTTCGGAGCGTGAGTCGGAACGCGAGTTGGCCCGGATCACATTGCGCTCCACCAATTCGGATGAAGGGTTCGCCGATCTGCTCGCGGATGAGGCGGATATCGTGATGTCTTTGCGGCAGGTGCGGGAGCAGGAAGTTGCGCTGGCGCGGGAAGCGGGGCTAGGCGACTTG
>RFUP01000750.1 GCA_009922885.1 Paracoccaceae bacterium | reverse complement strand
TATGCGGACAGGTTTGGTCTCAGAGAATACATCCGATTCAACAGCGAGGTCCACTCTATACAGAGTGTGCCGGATGGCTATCGGGTCAAGCTAAACGACGGCGAGGATCTACGCTTTGACGGAATAGTTGTTGCGTCCGGACATCAGTGTGCGCCGCGCCATCCGCCCGAAGTCGAAGGTTTTTCCGGCGACTATATCCATGCCCGCGAATACCGGGTCCCGGAGCCATATGCAGGAAAACGGGTTCTCGTCATCGGCCCGGGAAATAGCGGCGTAGATATCGCCGCGGATATATGCACAGTGACGCAAATGACGTTTCTGGCGGCGCGCTCACCAGTCCTTATAATGCCCCGTCTGATGTTCGGCGTGCCGAATTCACGGATCCTCGGAAAAGTGGAGCGGCGCTGGCTCCCTTGGCAAATGCGGGTCTGGCTGCGGACCATGCTTACGCGCGTTTTTCATGGAACTATGGAGCAATGGGGTTTCCGTACTCCGAAGACCCGGACGCATCCTATCAGCCATCCGACGCTGATCTCGCACATTGCCTGGAATCGCATCAAGGCCAAACCTGGCCTGAAAGGTGTGGAGGGAAGTAAGGTGCATTTCGTCGATGGCTCAGAAGAGACCGTCGACGCGATCATAGCGGCGACCGGTTATGAAACCGATCTGCCCTTCTTACCCGAAGGTAGTTCGCCGGTGCGCGGTACCCACATGAATCTGTATAACAGAATCGTGCATGTCGAAATGGAAGAACTCTATTTCGTGGGCTTTTTTGACGTCACCGGCGGAAGCAACATCCGTATGATGGAAGATCAATCGCGCTATGCTGCAGCGATGGCTTCGGGGGAGATCCTCCGGCCAAGCAGCAATGCAATGAACGAAGCGATCGCGGCAGACCTTGCCTTCCAGGAGAAGCAGTTCCCCGACAGTCCGCGCTACGGCCTCGAACTCGATCCGGTCCGCTATCGCAAATTGCTGGCGCGCGATTTCGGCAAGCTGCGCAATGCTTGAGGAGCGCACCTCGGCCAGAAGCGGTCACGCCCCTATCGCTCGGTTCTGGCGCAAATGAAGCCGCGGGCGCTAGGAAGCATCACCGGGATCGGCGAAACGACTTACACGCGCGCCTCGGACATCTCTTCCCTCGAATATCAACTCCAGGCTTCTCTTTC
>RFUP01000749.1 GCA_009922885.1 Paracoccaceae bacterium | reverse complement strand
ATGGCGGGCGGCTGGTCTTCGACCTGATCGCACGGCACCACATCGACTGCGACGCGCGCCCCGTCGGGTTTCTGCGCACGGCGACCAACACGCGCGGGCTGGCCATGCTGCAAGAGATCGCGCGCCAGTGGCGGACGCATGGCGCCGAGTATGACGACCTTGATGCAGCTGAAACCGCGCGGCTGATCGGAGCCGAGCCCTATCTCGGCGCGGTAATCGACCGGCGCGGCGGTAATATCCACCCTTTGAACTATGCGCTGGGACTGGCGCAGGCAGCAATCTGCGTGGGCGCTGGGCTTCATAGTAAGAGCCGGGCCATCGGGCTCGAAGACGCGGGAACTGGGGTGGTTGTGCGCACAACGCAAGGTCAGGTAAAGGCGCGCCGCGCGCTGGTTTGCACCAACGCCTATACTGGCCCGTTCGGCGGTGCGCTGAGTCGCTCGGTAGTGCCTGTGACCTCGGTTCAGGTCGCTACGGCGCCGCTGTCATACAATATGATCCGAAGAATCCTGCCCGAAGATCACGCGCCGACCGACACGCGGCGACTGATACAGTATTACCGCAAGACGGTGGACGGGCGCTTTATCATGGGCGGGCGCGGCGCCCGGGGCGAAGCGGGTACGCGCCGCAGGCAACAGGAGCTGAGGCAGGCGGCAGAGATACTGTTCCCCCAGTTGCGCGCGGCGGATTGGGTGCATGCCTGGGGCGGTGATGTGGCGATGACGGTCGACAGTCTGCCTAGGCTGCACCGGCTAAGCCCAAACGTGATGGCGGGGTTGGGGTTCAATGGCCGTGGCGTCGCCAATGCGACGGTGATGGGCGCCATTCTAGCCGATTGGGCCTTGGGTGTGCCCGAAAGAGCGCTGGATTTCCCGGTCACGCCGGTCAAGCCTATTCCGTTCCATTTCCTCAAGAGCGCGGGCGTGGCGTTGAGCATCGGGGCCTATCGCCTGTTGGACAGGGTCAACCGATAGGGATAAGATGTTGGAACATGATTTCATCATGGTGGGTGCTAGGTCGGCGGGATGTGTGCTGGCCAACCGGTAATTGAGAATGTCCGGGTCATGGTGCTGCTGCTCGAGGAGGGAGCAGCGATCTGAATTTCAGGATTTGGCTGCCCATTAGCTATGGCAATACCTTTTACAAGTGCAGCTTCAACTGGATGTCTC
>RFUP01000748.1 GCA_009922885.1 Paracoccaceae bacterium | reverse complement strand
ACGGTGCCTTCGTTGACCTCGGCGGCGTTGACGGCCTGCTGCACGTGACCGACATGGCATGGCGCCGTGTGAACCACCCCAGCGAGATCCTGACCATCGGCGAAACCATCAAGGTGCAGGTGATCAAGATCAACAAAGACACCCACCGCATCAGCCTGGGCATGAAGCAGCTGCAAGAAGATCCGTGGGATCTGGTGGCCGCGAAATACCCGCTCAGCTCGGTGCATCAGGGCCGCGTGACCAATATCACCGATTACGGCGCGTTCGTCGAACTGGAGCCCGGTGTAGAAGGTTTGGTCCACGTGTCCGAAATGTCTTGGACCAAGAAAAACGTCCACCCCGGCAAAATCGTTTCGACCAGCCAAGAAGTGGAAGTTATGGTTCTGGAAATCGACGCCTCCAAGCGCCGCGTTTCGCTGGGCCTGAAACAGACCATGCGCAACCCATGGGAAGTGTTTGCTGAAACCCACCCCGAGGGCACCGAAGTAGAAGGTGAAGTGAAAAACATCACCGAATTCGGCCTGTTCATCGGCCTGCCGGGCGATATCGACGGCATGGTGCACCTGTCCGACCTGTCGTGGGACGAGCGCGGTGAAGACGCGATCCAAAGCTACAAAAAGGGCGATATCGTCAAGGCTGTTGTTTCCGAAGTGGACGTGGAAAAAGAGCGCATTTCGCTGTCGATCAAAGCTTTGGGCGGCGACAAGTTCTCGGAAGCTGTGGGCGGCGTGAAGCGTGGCGGTATCATCACCGTCAGCGTAACCGCAATCGAAGATGGCGGCATCGAGGTGGAATACGAAGGCATGAAATCCTTCATCCGCCGTTCGGATCTGTCGCGTGACCGTGCCGACCAGCGCCCCGAGCGCTTCGCCAACACGCTTCTTGCGACCCAAGGCGAACGACTTCGCTGCAGCCGCCACTGCCGTGTTGATCTCCGCGAACGGTGCAGACATCAGGAGTTCCTCTGACCCCTTCATCTCGGCGGGCAGGCCCTCCAAGGTGGCTGACCACGACTCAAGCGCCGAGCGAGTCTGTTCGAGCCAATCGTCAGTCGCGGCGCGAGCGAGGTCAGACGAATCAACCTTGCTCGAGTTCTCCTTCAACTCGAGCAGGCTCGCGATCATCTCCAACGTCTCAGTGCTCGCAGCGACTCGGAGCGCCTCGCCCAAC
>RFUP01000747.1 GCA_009922885.1 Paracoccaceae bacterium | reverse complement strand
GTTTCTGGCAATGAAAGCCGCACTTCCTTTCATGATAGCGCGGAAACACGGTGTGATCGTCAATATCGGTTCAGTTTCGGGCATGCGGGCCTCTCCCAACACCGGTGGATACGGCGCCTCAAAGGCCGGCCTTGCGCATCTTGGCGCAATTGTCGCCATGGAGGTTGGCGAATACAATATCCGGGTCAATACAGTCACACCCGGCAGCACCTGGTCACCCACTTTTGCCAAGTCGGTCGAAGGAATGAGCGAGGCGCAGATCGAAGCGATGCAGAAATCGGGGACGATTCTGGGCCGCTTTGGCCAAGCCGAAGAGATTGGCGACGCCGTGGCGTTTCTGATGTCTGACGAAGGCCGTTTCATCACTGGAGTGAACCTGCCAGTCGACGGCGGAGCATATTGGTTTCGCGGAGGAAATCGTATGATCGGCAAGAAATCCTGAGATGGGCGATTCTGCTAGCGACGACGTGGCAATTCGGGGGTTGATCGCAGCTTATGCTGATGCGGTAAACACACGCAATGCTGAGCGGATGGCAGCGGTTCTTGCGCCCGACGGAATCATCGAAAAACCTGGCCATGGCGAACCCGTGCAAGGGCGCGAAAAGATCCTCAAACGTTATACCCGCTTGCAGCGCGAGCGGTCCTTCTTGTGCCAGATGATCCATTCCAGCGTTGTGCAGGTGGAAGGCGATCGCGCCTGCGCGCGCAGCTGGTTCTCAGAGATAAAGCAGGTCACAGAAACCGGGCAATGGCTGGCCATCATCGGGGTCTATCAGGATGAGCTGGTCAGACGACCCGAAGGCTGGCGATTTGCGCGCCGGATGCAGACAACAATACTGGAGCGCCAGATAGACGAGGCCGGAATTGCCAGCCAGCCGCTACCAGATTTTTTACCTTTCAGCGGGGTGCCCACATTGTGATTGGAGCGCCGAATTGGTTTCGTGAAGCCGTGACTGCCGAGGCTGAACGCGGCGATGTGGTTGTCGACGGCGCGAGCATCGCATGGTCAGCCTGGGGCGCCCGTAGCAAACCGGGTCTCCTCTTGCTCATAGGCAATGGCGCGCATTCTGGATGGTGGCGACCCTTGGCACCAATCTTGGCGCATGATTACCGGGTCGCCACATTCGACTGGTCAGGGATGGAGGCGTCGGACTGGCGCGAGCGCTATCA
>RFUP01000746.1 GCA_009922885.1 Paracoccaceae bacterium | reverse complement strand
CTGAGCGTCGTTGAAATAGGCGGGTACGGTGATAACGGCTTGCGTTACCTCTTCGCCCAAATAGCTTTCGGCGGTTTCTTTCATCTTGCCCAGAATGAAAGCGGAAATCTGGCTTGGGCTGTATTTCTCGCCCTTCACTTCGACCCATGCATCGCCATTGCCGCCATCGATAACGGAATAGGGCAGGTTTTTCTTGTCTTTGGCCAGATGCTCATCATCTGAACGGCGGCCGATCAGGCGTTTTACGCCAAACACGGTGTTGGCGGCATTGGTCACGGCCTGGCGCTTGGCGGCCTGGCCGACAAGGCGCTCGTTATCTGTGAAACCCACGATCGAGGGGGTTGTGCGCGTGCCTTCCGAGTTTTCAATAACTTTGGGCTGCGAACCATCCATGATGGCAACGCAAGAGTTGGTGGTACCAAGGTCAATACCGATGACTTTAGCCATTTTTCGATCCCTTTCTATTCAAGGCGATGACACGAGGCGACAGACCCGTTATGGCATCCGCGCCCCGATCCGGTGCAGCTGCCGGTGCCCGGCAACATGCTTCTGGGCGTATATAAGGAGCGGGAAATGGGGCTGCAAGCGCCAGCACCGGCAAGAAGGTGCGATTGTGCACAGATTTCTTGCAAAACTGGCGTAAAATTTTGCCCAGACCTGCGGAATTGTTAAAATTGCGTATGTTTACCGCCTGTAAATACCTTTTGCACCATTCTGCCCTTGGGTGAGTAAAAAGGTGGTGGAGATGAGTGCGCAGTCAAATGCGTCTGTAACCATTATCAAACGTAAGAAAGTCATCGCAGATGCGGGCCATCATGGTGGCGCGTGGAAAGTGGCATATGCCGATTTCGTAACCGCGATGATGGCGTTCTTTCTTTCGATGTGGCTGCTTAACGCAACAACCGAAAAACAACGTAAAGGCATTGCCGAATATTTCAGCCCCACGGTGCCCATCGCGCGCATTTCTGGCGGCGGCGAGGGCTCGCTTGGGGGGGATAGCTTGTTTTCGGAAAATACGTTGCCGAAAATGGGCACTGGGGCCAGTTCGGTTTATCCAACCGAATCGCGCATGGCGCGGGGTGGGCAGGCGGCCGATGAGGCCAAAATGACCCAGCTGATGCAGGCGCTGACCGGCGGCGGCGGGGGCAGCCTGATTACGCAGCGCCTGCT
>RFUP01000745.1 GCA_009922885.1 Paracoccaceae bacterium | reverse complement strand
GACGTTTGCTTCATTTGCCGACGGCAGTCTCAGTACAGAAAGCTTAGGGATGATGCAGGAGTTCGCTGCAGGGCAATTCGTTTCAGTGCCATCATTGGCAGCCTCGCCTGCCCTGATGTTCTATCGCATCTTCTTGCTCCCCCATGACCTGAACGGGTACCGCAATGCCATGCGAACGCAGCAGCAACTCTCCGCACAGAAGCTTTCTTACCCGGAAAAAAAGCAGACTCTTACGGCTTTGGAACAGCGCGGCGAACTTGCGGAGGTCCTTGGCACCGAGAATGCCTTCGGGCCGGAGCAGGAGCTTGCGCTTCGCCTTGCACTTCCTGCAAGACGGACACCGCCACGCCTCAGGAATGACTGTTTCGCGATGCCGCAGGGGGTGGATTGGATTCCCGTAGATGAAGCGCTTGTGCGTCTCCGCTCGATCCTTGCGCCATTGGTGGATGTGGAGCGGATCGGCCTGCCTGAAGCGCTTGGCCGAGTGCTTGCGGCGGACGTCATTGCGCGCCGCTCTAACCCGCCGCGGCCCAATTCTGCGGTTGACGGGTATGGCTTTGCCGTTGCGGCGACGGGCGAAGGCGTGCAGCGTCTCCCGTTGGTCGAGGGGCGTGCCGCTGCGGGCCAGCCCTTTGATGGCGCTGTTCCGCACGGCGCTGCGATCCGTATTCTCACGGGCGCGATCTTGCCCCAAGGCGTCGATACCGTTGTCTTGGAGGAAGACACCGCAATCGACGGGGCGGCCGTTGTTTTCGATGGCCCGATCAAACCCTATGCCAACACCCGCAAAGCGGGCGAGGACGTGAGAGAAGGCGATACCGCTTTGACCAAAGGGCAGACCCTTCGCGCGCCCGATCTCGCCCTGCTCTCGGCACTCGGCATCGCAGAGGTCCAAGTCTATCGCAAATTGCGTATCGGGGTCCTTTCGACGGGGGACGAGATCATTTCCGATCCCTTTGCCGAGGCTTTGCCGCACCAGATTTATGATGCCAACCGTCCGATGCTCCTCGGGCTTTTTGCGGGATGGGGCTTTGAGGCGGTTGATCTCGGTCATGTGCGGGACGATCCCTCCCTGATCAGGGAGCGTCTTGATCTCGGGGCAAAGGAGTTTCGCGGCGACAAATGAGCGAGCCTTCGGGTGGCCAGTCGCTGCCCGAACCCTGTCGTCAT
>RFUP01000744.1 GCA_009922885.1 Paracoccaceae bacterium | reverse complement strand
CGGGCTGCGCGGCATTGGGCCGGGGCGGTTTGCGGTGGGGCGCGGGCCTTGGGCGGGGCGTGAGATGTGGGTGTTGTGGATGGATAGCGGGGCGCGCACGGCGCTGGTGGCCACGCCCGAGGGTGACAAGGTTTTGGTGTTGGATCGCCATGCGCAGGGGGGCGCTGACCGCGTGGCGGCGGCGCGCGTGGTGATGGGCTGGCAGGGGTTTGATTTGGCCGCGATGGATTTGAACTGAGGGCCCACGCATTTGTGCAATTTTGTGGGGTGGGTTTTGTGCAAAGCTGCGCCATTCGCGTGTTCGAGATAAAGGAGTGCCTTGCGTGAAATGGTTTTTGTTGAGTGCAACCCATATAGTGGCTTTGGCCTTTGGCTTTGCTTTGGGGGTTTATCTATTGCCCATTTTGACGGCGCCCGCCGCGCCTGATGGGGCGGAATTGTCGGCCAAGGCGCAGGGGGCGGCTTTTTCTGGCACATTCACCCGGGATTTGCGCGACAGCGATTTTCTGCATTGGGGGGAAGGTGAAGTTTCGGTGGGTGAGCACCTGATTGTGCATCAGGGAAAGTTGGCCCCCGGGCCAGATTACAAACTGTATCTTGTGCCTGAATTCGTGGAAAAAGAGGCACGGTTTGAACAGATCAAGGCGGCGTCGCTGCGTGTTGGCGACGTCAAAACATTCAACGGCTTTGTGCTTGAGGTGCCGCAGGGCACCGACCTGACCGCCTATACGACGGTTTTGATTTGGTGCGAGGCTTTTGGCGAATTCATCACGGCAGCAAGGTATCGCTAAATGACAGGAAAGAAGACGGCCGCCATTTTGGGTGGTGGGGTAATCGGCGGCGGCTGGGCCGCGCGGTTTTTGTTGAATGGCTGGGATGTGCGGGTGTTTGACCCCGATCCAGAGGCGCCGCGCAAGATTGGCGAGGTGTTGGCCAATGCCCGCAGGGCGCTGCCTGGTTTGGGAAATGTGGCCCTGCCCGCCGAAGGGCAGCTGAGCTTTCACACCGAGATGGCCCAAGCGGTGGCGGGCGCGCACTGGGTGCAAGAAAGCGTGCCAGAGCGGTTGGATATCAAGCACCGCGTATACAGCGGCTTGGTTGGGCATGTGGGGGCGGATGTGGTGATTGGCTCGTCCACCAGCGGGTTTAAACCCAGCGAATTGCAACAGG
>RFUP01000743.1 GCA_009922885.1 Paracoccaceae bacterium | reverse complement strand
GGTGAAGGGATGTGACTACAGGCACCCCAACGAAAGCTGTGCTCTCTTGCTTGAGGTTGCAATCATGACGGGTGGATGTCCGTCAACAACCCTGGAGCTGCCGTTCATTGATGCACACACACGCTCAAACCGAGCTTGTCGAAGGCCAGGAGAGTATCCGTCACATTCTTGCGGATCAGGGCTGTGCCTTCCTCCGACGGATCATTCCCTCTTGCGCTACGCTGGCGATCAGCGTGCCATCGCGGTTGAAGATACGTCCGCGATTGAAGCCGCGCCCGGCGCCGCTCCAGGGTGCATCGGTGGCGTATAGTAACCATTCGTCCGCGCGGGCTGGGCGGTGGAACCAGATGGCGTGATCCAGGCTCGCCCCGGTCAACTCGCCGCGCATCCATGACAGGCCATGCGGCAATGCGCTGGTGCCCAGCAGGGTAAAGTCACTGGCATAGGCGATCACCGCGCGGTGCAGCGCGGGGTCATCGGGCAGAGGTGCAGCTGCGCGGAACCAGCTGTGCGCGCTGGGCTGGCGGGGTTCCGAATTCATCCAGTGCAGCTTGTCGGTTGTGCGCATATCGATGGGGCGCGGGCGGAGCATGACATCGCGCGCTGTGCCTTCGATCCCGGCCTGGTCCGCATATTCGCGGCGCAGCTCCATATCGGGGCGCAAATCTTCGGGCTGTGGGACATCGGGCATTTGATAGTCGTCATGTTCCAAGCCCGCCTCTGGCTTCTGGAAGCTGGCCACCAGATTGAGGATCGGGCGGTTGCTGCCATCTTCTTCCAATTGGCCGGCGACGACGCGGCGGTTGGAGAAGCTGCGCCCGTCGAAATCGGCCGCGACATCCAGCGTGGTTTCCGGGCCTTCTTTGCCCCCGCGCAGAAAGTACGCATGCATCGAATGCGCTTCCTTGCCATCGCCGACCGTGGCTTGCGCGGCCTGGAGCGCTTGTGCGATCACTTGTCCGCCGAACATCCGGCCGACGCCATTCTTCTGTGCCTTGCCAGTGAATTGCATTGCGCCTGCGGGTTCCACTGTGAGCAGCTTTACAAGGCCGGCGACCATGCGTTCGGGGGAGGTTGTGTCGGTCATGGAGGAAGCATTGCTTCGCGCTGACGCGAACGTCAACGCGCCAAATTCCTCAGACCAAAGAAAAACCCCGCCCGGATCGCTCC
>RFUP01000742.1 GCA_009922885.1 Paracoccaceae bacterium | reverse complement strand
CGGCTCCGGCTCCTGCAGCGGCACCTGTGGCAGCGGCTCCGGCCCCTGCGGCACCGAAGAAAGACGGATCGCGCGTGTTCGCTTCGCCTCTGGCGCGGCGGATTGCGGCCGAGAAAGGCGTGGACCTTGCGGGTATCGCGGGTTCCGGCCCGCATGGCCGGATCGTGAAGGCGGATGTTCTGGGCGTGGGCGCTTCGGCTCCGGTTGCGGCACCTGCTGCGGCTGCGGCCCCTGCGGCGGCTCCTGCTCCGGCAGCAAAGCCTGCGGCTGTGGCGGCAGGGCCTTCGACGGATGCGGTTCTGAAGATGTACGAGGGCCGTTCCTACGAGGAAGTGAAGCTCGACGGGATGCGCAAGACGATTGCGGCGCGCCTGACGGAAGCCAAGCAGACGATCCCGCATTTCTACCTGCGCCGGGATATCAAACTGGATGCGCTGATGGCGTTCCGGGGGGAGTTGAACGCGAAGCTGGAAAAGCGGGGCGTGAAGCTTTCGGTAAACGACTTCATCATCAAGGCCTGCGCGATGGCGCTGCAAGCAGTGCCGGCTGCCAATGCGGTTTGGGCGGGCGACCGGATGCTCAAGCTGAAACCTTCAGATGTGGCGGTGGCCGTGGCGATCGAGGGCGGGCTTTTCACGCCTGTGCTGAAAGACGCGGATATGAAGTCGCTCTCGGCTTTGTCGGCGGAGATGAAAGACCTCGCGAAACGCGCGCGTGACCGCAAGCTTGCACCGCACGAGTATCAGGGCGGCACCTTTGCCATCTCGAACCTCGGCATGTTCGGCATCGACAACTTCGACGCCGTGATCAACCCGCCGCACGGGGCGATCCTTGCGGTTGGCGCTGGGGTGAAGAAGCCTGTAGTAAATGCGGCAGGCGAGATCGAAGTGGCGATGGTGATGTCTGTGACGCTGTCGGTGGATCACCGCGTGATCGACGGGGCGCTGGGCGCGGAGCTTTTGCAGGCCATCGTCGACAATCTGGAAAATCCGGTGTCGATGCTGGCGTGATCTCGGCTTGAAAAAATAAAATCCCCGGAAAGCAGAGGCTTCCGGGGATTTTTTAATGTAATTTTCGATTACCCACGCAGGATCTGGTCCATCTCGATGGAGGGCGTTGAGCAACCGGCCTCGCCCACCACTTTTGCCGGAACGCCGGCGACGGTGGATT
>RFUP01000741.1 GCA_009922885.1 Paracoccaceae bacterium | reverse complement strand
TCAAGGTCAGCGCCAATCCGCAAAGCTGCACCCGGCTGCAAGGTCAGATCGACTTCGCCGCAGACCGGGCCTTCCTTGGACAAGTCCCGCCCGAAGCCCTGACCGAGGCGCTGCTTGCCGAGATGGCGGCGGTCGCAAACGGCGGCCTGACATGGGGGGAAATCCTGGGCGAGGGCGACGAAGTAGTCAGCCGTTTCGGAGCGGCGCTATGACCCACGCCCCCGAAAACCTTCCGATCGACGCGATTGCCCTTGCGCCCGAGGACAACGTGGCAAACGTGCTGCACGCCCTGGAGGCCGGGCAAGTGGCGCGCGTTCGACGGGGCGACGACGTGCGCGAAATCACCGTCACGCAGCCGATCCCCTTCGGACACAAGCTGGCGCTTGAATCAATTGCGCTGGGAGCGACGGCAATCAAGTACGGCACCGCGATCGGACGCATGACACGCGCGGTCGCGCAAGGCGAACACGTGCATATTCACAACCTGACCAGCGCCCGCGCAGCAAAGGTGCAAGGCTGAAACGATAAAACAACCCGCGCGGGCCTGACCGCAGCGCGAAAAATGGAAAGGGAACACAGCATGGCGGCTGGGCGTGGAAATTCTCTCCGGATCGCGGTGATCCCGGGCGACGGTATCGGCAAGGAAGTGGTGCCGGAGGGCCTGCGCGTCTTGCGTGTCGCGGCCGAGCGTTTTGACATCGACATCACGTTCGATGAATTCGACTTCTCGTCGTGGGACTACTACGAAAAGCACGGCCGCATGATGCCCACCGACTGGAAAGCCCAGATCGGCGGCCATGACGCGATCTATTTCGGCGCGGTCGGCTGGCCTGAAAAGATCGCGGACCACGTGTCGCTCTGGGGGTCGCTTCTTCTGTTCCGACGGGAGTTCGACCAATATGTCAACCTCCGCCCTGTTCGCCTGATGCCGGGAGTTCCCTCGCCGCTTGCGGGGCGCAAGCCGGGCGATATCGACTTCTACGTGGTGCGCGAGAACACCGAGGGCGAATACTCGGCCATCGGCGGGCGCATGTTCGAAGGGACCGAGCGCGAGGTCGTCGTGCAGGAAACCGTGATGAGCCGCATCGGCGTTGACCGCATCCTGCGGTTCGCCTTCGACCTTGCGCGCCGCACGCCGCGCAAGCATCTGACCTCGGCCACCAAGTCGAA
>RFUP01000075.1 GCA_009922885.1 Paracoccaceae bacterium | reverse complement strand
GAGTGGAATGCCGCGAACCTTCTGGCGTTCCTCCTCTTCGTGGGGGCGATGGGTAAATCGGCGCAGTTGATCCTGCACACATGGCTGCCGGACGCGATGGAAGGCCCGACGCCTGTGTCGGCGCTGATCCACGCGGCAACCATGGTGACCGCAGGCGTGTTCCTCGTCTGCCGCATGTCGCCGCTGATGGAGTTCGCACCGGAAGCGATGACCTTCGTGACGATCCTTGGTGCAACGACGGCCTTCTTCGCGGCCACTGTTGGCCTCGTGCAGAACGACATCAAGCGCGTGATCGCCTATTCGACCTGTTCGCAGCTCGGCTACATGTTCGTGGCGGCGGGTGTGGGCGTTTACTCGGTCGCGATGTTCCATCTCTTCACGCACGCCTTCTTCAAAGCGATGCTCTTCCTTGGCGCAGGTTCCGTGATCCACGGGATGCACCACGAACAGGACATGCGGAACTATGGCGGCCTGCGGAAAAAGCTGCCCTACACCTTCTGGGCAATGATGATCGGCACGTTGGCCATCACTGGCGTTGGTATCCCGCTGACCCATTTCGGCTTCGCTGGCTTCCTGTCGAAAGACGCAGTGATCGAAAGCGCATGGGCTGGCACGGCGGGGGGCTATGCCTTCTGGATGCTGGTGATCGCGGCGCTTTTTACCTCGTTCTACTCGTGGCGCCTGATGTTCCTCACCTTCTTCGGCACACCGCGAGGCGACAAGCATACGCATGACCACGCGCATGAGAGCCCGATGGAGATGCTGGTTCCGCTTGGTGTTCTGGCGATTGGTGCGATCTTCTCGGGGATGGTGTGGTACAACTCCTTCTTCGGTGACCATAACGCTGTGAACAAGTTCTTCGGCTTGCCGATGCATGCGGAAGCTGCCGCCGAGGGCCATGCGGCCCCTGCCGAAGGGCACGGTGCCGCGGCTGAAGGCACGACTGCGGAAGCTGGCCACGCGACAACTGCAGATGCAGGGCACGCGGCTCCGGCGGAAGGTCATGGCGCAGCGGCAGAGCACGCGGCGGGTTGGACGCAGGGCGCAATTTACATGCACACGGACAATCACGTGATGGATGACGCGCACCACGCCCCGACTTGGGTCAAGGTTTCGCCGTTCGTCGCGATGATCATCGGCTTCCTTACCTCCTACTGGTTCTACATCGTGAACCCGGAACTGCCGAAGCGCCTCGCGGAGGTGCAGCGCCCGCTCTACCTGTTCCTGTTGAACAAGTGGTATTTCGACGAGATCTACGACGCGATCTTCGTGCGTCCGGCAAAAGCGCTTGGCCGCTTCCTCTGGACGCGCGGTGACGGTGCGGTGATCGACGGGTCGATCAATGGTGTGGCTATGGGCATCGTGCCGATGCTCACCCGCCTCGCTGGCCGTGCACAGTCCGGTTACATTTTCACTTACGCCTTCGCCATGGTGATCGGGATTGCTGTTCTGATCACGTGGATGTCGCTCACCGGGGGAGCGGAATAATGGATAACCTTCTTTCCATCGTCACCTTCCTGCCGGCTGCGGCGGCTGCCATTCTGGCGGTCTTCCTCAAAGGCGAAGACAAGGCCGCACAGCGCAATGCCAAGTGGCTGGCGCTGATCGCGACCTCGGCCACCTTCGTGGTGTCGCTGTTCATCCTCGCGCAGTTCGACCGTTCGAACACCGGCTTCCAGCTGGTGGAAGAGCGCCCGTGGCTGCTGGGCCTGACCTACAAACTTGGCGTGGATGGCATTTCGGTGCTCTTCGTGATGCTCACCACCTTCATGATGCCGCTCGTGATTGCGGCCAGCTGGGAGGTGGAGAACCGCGTCAAGGAATACATGATCGCCTTCCTGTTGCTGGAAACGCTGATGCTCGGCGTGTTCATGGCGCTGGATCTGGTGCTCTTCTACCTCTTCTTCGAAGCGGGCCTTATCCCGATGTTCCTGATCATCGGGATCTGGGGCGGCAAGAACCGCATCTATGCGTCGTTCAAGTTCTTCCTCTACACCTTCCTTGGCTCGGTGCTGATGCTGGTGGCGATGGTGGCGATGTATGCGGATGCGGGCACCACCGATATCACCAAGCTGATGGTGCATCGTTTTGGTTCGGAAGACTTCTCGATCCTCGGGATCCAGATCGTTGGCGGTATGCAGACGCTTCTGTTCCTCGCGTTCTTCGCCTCTTTCGCAGTGAAGATGCCAATGTGGCCGGTGCACACCTGGCTGCCTGACGCACACGTGCAAGCGCCGACGGCGGGGTCTGTGGTTCTGGCCGCGATCCTTCTGAAGATGGGCGGCTATGGCTTCCTGCGCTTCTCGCTGCCAATGTTCCCGGTGGGCGCGGATGTGATGACGCCGCTGGTGCTCTGGATGTCGGCGATCGCGATCGTCTACACCTCGCTGGTCGCTCTGGTGCAGGAAGACATGAAGAAGCTCATCGCTTATTCGTCGGTGGCGCACATGGGCTATGTGACCATGGGGATCTTCGCCGCGAACCAGCAGGGTATTGACGGCGCGATCTTCCAGATGCTGTCGCACGGTTTTATCTCCGGCGCGCTCTTCCTCTGCGTGGGCGTGATCTATGACCGGATGCACACCCGTGACATCGACGCCTACGGTGGCCTTGTGACACGGATGCCGGCCTATGCGCTTGTGTTCATGTTCTTCACGATGGCGAACGTCGGTCTTCCGGGCACCTCGGGCTTCGTGGGCGAATTCCTGACGCTGATGGGGATTTTCCAGGAAAACACCTGGGTTGCGGCGATTGCCACTTCCGGTGTGATTTTCTCGGCGGCCTATGCGCTCTGGCTTTATCGCCGTGTGGTGTTTGGCGACCTGATCAAAGAAGCACTGAAGACCATCAACGACATGAATCGCCGCGAGAAGTGGATTTTCGCGCCGCTGATCGTCATGACGCTTTACCTCGGTGTTTATCCGGCTGCCGTGACCGATCTGATCGGTCCGTCGGTGGAGGCACTGATTTCCAACTACGATACGG
This sequence comes from Paracoccaceae bacterium, assembly GCA_009922885.1. Lineage (GTDB taxonomy): Bacteria > Pseudomonadota > Alphaproteobacteria > Rhodobacterales > Rhodobacteraceae > UBA9554. The sequence goes on along the minus strand of RFUP01000075.1, from coordinate 5,836 downwards.
CTCTGGCCGAGGCAGGCGTCTCGACCGCTGTGGCCGAAGCCCCGAAGCATTGAGGAGAAAGACATGACCTCGGCTGATCTCAACATCATCCTGCCGGAAATCATTCTCGCCCTCTTTGCCATGGGCGGGCTGATGGCGGCGGTTTACACTGGCAAAGACCGCGTGGCGGGCCTTCTGACATGGGCCGCTGCGGCGCTCATGCTGGTGCTTGGCGCCTATATCGGGCTGACGGGGCGCGGCGATAACGTTGCCTTCGGCGGCATGTTCAACGACGACGGTTTCGCGCGCTTTGCCAAGGTGGCGATCCTCCTGTCGGGGGCTGCCGTGCTGGTGATGAGCCAGGACTATATGGCACGTCGCGGGCTTTTGCGCTTCGAATACCCTGTTCTCGTGGTGCTGTCGGTCATCGGTATGATGATGATGGTCTCTGCGGGTGATCTGATTGCGCTCTACATGGGCCTCGAACTGCAGTCGCTGGCACTTTACGTGGTGGCTTCGCTCCGCCGCGACTCTGCGCGCTCGACCGAAGCTGGCCTCAAGTACTTCGTGCTGGGTGCGCTTTCCTCGGGCTTGCTGCTGTACGGTGCGTCGCTCGTTTATGGGTACTCTGGCACGACGCTCTTCTCGGGCATCATCACGGCCACAGGCGAGGGGCATACCTCGCTCGGGCTTCTTCTGGGCCTCGTGTTCATGATCTCGGGCCTCGCGTTCAAAGTTTCGGCTGTGCCGTTCCATATGTGGACGCCGGACGTTTACGAAGGTTCGCCGACACCAGTGACCGCCTTCTTCGCCACGGCCCCCAAGATGGCGGCCATGGGCCTCTTCGCGCGCCTGATGCATGACGCCTTTGGCGGCGTAACGGGGGACTGGGGGCAGGTGATCGCGCTGATTTCGGTGCTGTCGATGTTCCTCGGCGCGATTGCCGCGATTGGCCAGACCAACATCAAGCGCCTGATGGCTTATTCGTCGATTGCCCACATGGGCTACGCGCTGATGGGCTTGGCGGCTGGCACCCAGTTCGGGATTCAGGCGCTGCTGATCTATATGGCAATCTACATCACCATGAACATCGGCACTTTCGCGTTCATCCTCTCGATGGAACGCGATGGCGCGCCCGTGACCGATATCCGCTCGCTGAACCTTTATGCCCGGGCTGAGCCGGGGCGTGCGCTGGCGATGCTGATCCTGCTTTTCTCGCTCGCAGGTGTTCCGCCGCTGGTGGGCTTCTTCGGCAAGTTCTATGTGCTGCGCGCGGCTTATGACGCAGGCCTCGCATGGCTGGCCATCGCGGGCGTGATCGCTTCGGTGATCGGTGCGTTCTATTACCTCCGCATCGTTTTCTTCATGTACTTCGGTCAGGAAGGCGAAACGCTGCAGGCAAACCGCTCGCCAATCCTTTGGCTTTTCCTGATGGGGTCTGCGGCCGCGATGCTCTTCGGTGTGGTCAACCTCTTCGGGATCGAAGGCGCGGCGGCGGCAGCGGCTGCGACGCTGGTGCAGTGACCATTTGGCCCGAGGGCTATGACCGCCGTATTCTGGCGCAGGTCGATAGCACGATGAGTGAAGCACAACGCATGGGGGCGGAGCTATCCGCCCCCACGTGGATTCTGGCGCTGGAGCAAACGGCGGCACGTGGGCGGCGCGGGCGCGCCTGGGTTAATCCGAAGGGGAATTTCTCTGCGTCGCTGGCGATGCGCCTTGGCGATACGCCAGACCAGATGGCGCTCCGGTCTTTCGTGGCGTCCTTGGCTTTGAGGGATGCGCTGGAGAGCTTTATTGGAGACCGCGCGAGCCTGTCGTTGAAATGGCCGAACGATGTGTTGCTGAACGGTGGCAAGGTGGCGGGCATTCTGCTGGAAAGCGTGGGCGGGCTTTTGATCGTCGGGATCGGGGTGAACCTGATCGCGTCGCCCCCTGTGGAGGCTGTGGAGGCAGGTGCGGTGCGGCCAGTTTCGGTGGCTGGGGAAACCGGGATCGAAGCGGGGCCGGAAGCCTTTCTTGAGGCCTTGGCAGGGGCATTCGCCAAGTGGGAGGCCCAGTTCCGCATCCATGGCTTTGCCTCGATCCGGCGCGCGTGGCTTTCGCATGCGGCGCGTTTGGGCGAGGAAATCACGGCAAAAACCATGCGCGACACGTATTTCGGGCGGTTTGAAACTGTGGACGATGCTGGCAATCTGGTTCTGGCTTCGGCTGAAGGTCGTGTGGTTCTTCCTGCGGCAGACGTGTATTTCTAGGGGAGGCGGCGATGCTGCTCTGTATCGATACTGGCAACACGAATACGGTGTTCTCGATCTGGGATGGCGAGAAAACCCTCTGCACCCTGCGCACGGCGACCGAGCATCAGCGCACGGCGGACCAGTATTTCGTCTGGCTCTCCACGCTGCTTGAGCACCAGAAAATCCCGATGAACATCGACGCAGTGATCATTTCCTCCACTGTGCCGCGCGTTGTGTTCAACCTGCGTGTGCTGGCAGATCGCTATTTCAATTGCCGCCCCTTGGTGGTGGGAAAGCCCGACTGCCTTTTGCCGAAAATGCCGCGCGTGGATCAAGGCACGACTGTGGGGCCTGACCGTTTGGTGAACGCCGCCGGGGCCTATGATCGCCATGGCGGCAACTTGATTGTGGTGGATTTCGGCACTGCCACGACCTTTGACGTGGTCGACGACGACGGGGCCTATGTGGGCGGCGTGATCGCGCCGGGCGTGAACCTGTCGCTCGAAGCCTTGCACATGGCGGCAGCGGCCTTGCCTCATGTGGACATCTCGAAGCCGCAGGCGGTGATCGGAACCAATACCGTGGCGTGCATGCAAGCGGGTATTTTCTGGGGCTATGTGGGTCTCGTGAAGGAAATCTGTACCCGGATCAAAGCAGAACGTGCGCGGGAAATGCGTATTATTGGCACAGGAGGGCTTGCATCGTTGTTCGGTGCGTCCGATGTGCTATTTGACCAGATCGAAGACGATCTGACGATCCATGGCCTGACGGTCATCCATCAATACAACAAGGACCAAGGCAACGCATGAGCATTGAACGGCTGATCTATCTTCCTCTCGGTGGCGCGGGGGAGATCGGGATGAATTGCTATGTCTACGGATATGGCCGCCCCGATCAGGAACGCTTGATCGTGGTCGATCTGGGCGTGACCTTCCCGGATATGGACGGCACACCGGGTGTGGACCTGATCCTGCCGGATGTATCGTGGCTGGCCGAGCGGGCGGACCGCATTGAGGCGGTTTTCATCACCCACGGGCATGAAGACCATATCGGTGCCATTGCGCATCATTGGGAAGCCTTGGGCAAGCCCACGATCTATGCGCGCGCTTTCACCGCCAATCTGGGCCGGCATAAGATGCAGGACGGCGGGCATGATCCGAAGGTGATCAAGACGGTCGGTAAATTCCCGGAAAGTGTGAAGGCGGGGCCGTTCACGGTGAGCTTCCTGCCGATCTCGCATTCGATCCCGGAAAGTGCCGGGCTCTTGATCGAAACGCCTGCGGGCAAGGTGATCCATTCGGGTGACTTCAAACTCGACGAGACGCCTGTGGTGGGTGAAGCCTTTGATCGGGAGCTTTGGCTTGAGGCCGCGAAAGGCGGCGTGAAGGCCTTGATGTGCGACTCGACGAACGTGTTCTCGCCGTTGCCGGGGCGCTCAGAGGCCTCGCTCGGGCCGGCCATTCAGGAACTGGTCGCCAATGCGAAGGGAGCGGTGGTGGCTACAACCTTCGCTTCCAACGTCGCGCGTTTGAAAACGCTGGCGGAGGCTGGCGAGCGGGCAGGGCGCTCGATCTGCCTCATGGGGCGTGCGATGCGCCGGATGATCGAGGCGGCTGTAGAAACGGGCGTGTTGACTGGGTTTCCGAAAGTGATCTCGCCAGAACACGCAGCAGAGATTCCGCGTGAAAACCTGATGTTGATCGTGACGGGCAGCCAAGGCGAGCGCCGCGCGGCGTCGGCGCAGCTGGCGGGGGGGCGGTATAATGGCGTTGAGTTGAAGGAGGGGGACCTATTCCTGTTTTCCTCGAAAACCATCCCCGGGAATGAGCGTGGCGTGATCCGGATCATGAACCAGCTTTCTGAAAAGGGAGTGGATGTGGTGGATGATGGGGGCGGAAAATATCACGTTTCCGGCCACGCGAACCGCCCCGATCTGGAAGCCATGCATGAGCTGGTGAAAGCGGATGTGCTTGTGCCGATGCACGGCGAGCACCGCCATTTGCGTGAACATGCGCGCCTCGGGGCCGAAAAGGGCATGTATTCGGTTGTTGCTGTCAACGGCACGATGCTTGCGCTTCAGGGCAAGGCACCGGAAGTGGCGGGGTTCGTGGAAACCGGCCGCACCTATCTGGATGGCTCGATGCAGGTGGGGGCGCTGGATGGCGTAATCCGCGAGCGTATCCGCATGGCGTTGAACGGTCTTGTCATGGTGAACCTCATTCTCGACGAGAACGACGAGCCGCTCGGTGAGCCGTGGTGCGAGATCCGGGGCTTGGCGGAAGTAGGCCGCAGCCGCGCGCCCTTGGTAGATGTGTTGGAAGAGGATATCGACCAATGGCTTCGCCGCGCACCGGGCAAGGTGCGGGCTGATGACGACAAGCTTGAGGAAGGGATCAAGCGAGTTGTGCGGACTGTGACGCTCGAAGAGATCGGCAAGAAGGTGGAAGTGACCACTGTAATCAGCCGCTTGAGCTGAACCTAGCGCGGCGGGCTTTTTAGAGCGTCAAGGCGCGAGCAGAGTACGGTAAGGCTGCCGATGAGGGTTTCGACCTCGTCGGCGCTCCAACCCCGCATGAGTTCTTCAAAGACAGGCCCAAAAGATTGCTGGATGCGGATCGCCTGCGCGCGGCCTTCGGCGCTGATTTCGATCAGCCGCCCGCGTTGATCCTGTGGGTCGGGCAGGGTGGTGATCCATCCGAGTTGCTGGAATTTCTGGATAACCTTCGTAACGGCGGGTTGATTGAGCTCAACCGCATTGCAGATGCTGGTGAGGCGGGTTGGGCTTTGCCTGCGAAGCAAATGCAAGAGCACGGTGAACTGGCCGTAGGTCAGCCCGTGGGGTTCGAGCAAACGATGCATAAGCCCTGAATAGAGCTGGCTTGCGATCCCCATCTGCACACCGAAACGGGCGGGGAGGGGGATGCTTGGATTTTTCGCGTTGACTTCCATTCCGAGGAATGTAAAAAACATTCCATGGAATGTAAATGGAGAGTCGCATGTTTACGCGCATTATGAATTTGAAACCGATTTATCATTTTGGCCTGACAGCCGTGGCCTTCGGAGCGTTTCAGGCGGTGAAGTCGCTGCTGGATGAAAGCTATGCGGCGTCGAAATATCCCGTCGATTACGCCACGGGCCAACTCGCCTTCAGTGCAGAAAAGCTGGAAGGCTATTATGCGGTGATGTCCGAGGCGGGCACGCTTGGCACATACTGGAAGACCCAGTTCATCGATTTCGGCTTTATCGCTTCGGTGATCACATTGCTATCTGTACTGCTAGACCACCTGACAGACTCACTGAGTCTTGGCAATGGTTGGTCAAGCACAAGATACCGTTCAACGTACTAATGACGAGTACTGGTCATCAATGTTCTGGCATTGCCAAGCAACATATGCTCAAGTACTTACGTCGTGAGTACCGTATGGTCGGTACCCTTGTTGACGACAGTCCGTACAATATTCGTGGAGCTAAGCTTCAACGTATCTCTACCATTCATCTACGGAAGAATGATGAGTACTGGGAAGCACACCCTGAACGTATTCATAAGGTTTGAACTATGACAATTACTCCTAATTGGCTCAAACACAGCAAGAAAGAGCAGAAACGTAAGCTCAAGCCAC
>RFUP01000740.1 GCA_009922885.1 Paracoccaceae bacterium | reverse complement strand
AGCTGGTGCAATTTGCCCAAGCTCAGCTGTTGGCGCCGGGGCGGTTCTTGCTGCGGCAGCTGTTGCGCGGGCAATTGGGCAGCGAGGCCGTGATGCCCGCGCAATGGCCGGTGGGCAGCCGGTTTGTGCTGCTTGATCAAGCGGTAGAGCAGCTGCCGATGGCCCCCAGCCAGCGCGGCATCGAGCGGCAGTTTCGCATTGGCCCGGCGCGGCGGCCCGTGACGGCTGCCAGTTTCACCCCCCCAGCGCCATGCCTTTGCCGGTGTTGGGCTGCGCCCGCTTGCGCCGGTGCATCTGCGCGCGGTGTCTCAGGCGGGGGGGCTTGCGCTGTCGTGGGTGCGCAGAACCCGCATTGATGGTGACGCGTGGGAAGGGTTGGAGGTGCCCTTGGGCGAGGAAAGCGAAAGCTATTTGCTGCGCATTTTCCAAGCAGGGCAGATCCGCCACCAAGAGGTGCTGGGCACCCCCTATTGGGAAATGCCCGCCGCGCTAAGGGCGGCGTTGTCGCCGGGGGCTATTCAGGCCGAAGTCGCGCACATTTCGGCGGTATCTGGCCCGGGCTATGGGGCACGCCTGACGGTGCAGATGGCCTGATGCGGCGCGTGATGTACGGGGATTTGGTGGCGGCAGCGCGGGCCTTGCTGCCCGTGCCGCCTGCTAAAAGGGGCGGGCAAATTGCCCGCTGGCTGGCCGAGGCACATGCCGCAGATCTCTATTTTCGCCGCTTTGGGCGGGTGCATCGGCACTGGGGCGATGGCAGCCTGCGTACCCGCGTTTTGGGGGCAGAACTGCCGCCCGAGCCTGCGTTGACCCAGCCTGATTACCTGCACTGCCTTAGGTGTGTGCTGGCGGCATTGGCAAGGCGTAGGCGGGGCTAACGCGTGGTCGTGGATTGCATTTTCATAATGCCTGTCTATCTGTTAGAATGACCGCGAAAGAGGAGGAGATGCCATGGCCGAGACGCGCAAAAAATTGGCAGAGATTGATCCGGTCTGGTCGCGTATCCGCGACGAGGCGCATGCGGCGGTGCAAGCTGAGCCTCTTTTGGGCGGGTTGATCCATCTATCCGTGCTTCATCACGAAACCTTGGAATGCGCGTTGGGCTATCGTATCGCGCTTAAACTTGGGTCGGGCGAAATGTCCGAGCAACTGATCCGCGAAATTTGCGAC
>RFUP01000739.1 GCA_009922885.1 Paracoccaceae bacterium | reverse complement strand
GATAACGCGCCATGCCTGAGCGGATCTTCAAAAAGACAAAGCTTTAGGGTGCAGTCCATGCATCCCGACCCTAGCGCCCGGTCAGGCGGTCACTGTGCCGCCAGTCTGCGTGCCGCGGCCAAAGTGCCGGGCCCGATCTGCGCGTCGAGGCCGCCAAGATACAGCCCCCGGTCTTTCAGGTATCTTTGAAACTCGAGCGCAGTTTCACGATCCCACCTTGGGACATAGCCGTTTTCCCGGCCCCGCAGCCTGTTGACGTCAAGGCCAGCCTCCAGCGCGAGGATGTAGTGCCGGGCAGCCTCGAGCGGATCATATGCCGCGCCCTCTGCGCGTTCATACATGAAACCAAGCGCGTTGAGCGCGGTTGCATCGCCGTCCTTGGCGGCATGCTGCAGCAGTTTAAGCTTGATGTCCGGATCCGAGAATTCGCCGGCGCCTTCATAGAGCTGTTCGAGCCTCAAGGCGGCTTCGCTGCTGCCCTGATCGGCGGCCATCTTGAAATAGCGCGCGGCCATGATCGGATCGGGCAGGTTCAGGTCGCGTGCCATCGAGGGCGGGACGGCGCGCGGTTTCAAATAGAGTTCGGCCAGCCGCATTTGTGACACATGGTATCCCGCATCTGCCGACTCTGTCAGGAGGGCCAACATCTTTTGGCTGTTTCTTTCCACGCCACGACCGATGCTGTGCATGATGGCCATGGTCGATTTTGCCGGGATATCCCCCATGTCCATGGCTTTGGTGTATTCTGAAACAGCGCGTTCAAGATCCTGCGGTGTGTCGCCTATGCCAAAATTGAAGTAGTCCGCCAATTTGGTGTGCGCGGCAGGAACACCCTTTTGCGCGGCCAGCTCGAAAAAGTTTTTGGCGTAATCATGCGCGGCCTCCCGCTGCATCATGACCGCTATGTGGTAAATGGCATTTGGGTCCGGGTCGGGGCCGACGATCGCCGCTTCGCAATGTGGACGGGCGCGGGCCAACTTGCTGAAATAACTGTCAGAAGCTTCGCGGCTGATTGGTGTTTCGGCGCTTGGCGCACCAGCAAATGCTGCGCAGGCGCTGGCGGCATCGTCCGCAAGTGCCGGAGTGCCGATAGCCGATGCAAGGCTAATAGCCAAACAGGTTTTACGGAAACTTTTTTCTGGCCAAAATGTGCCCATTTTTCACCCCTAT
>RFUP01000738.1 GCA_009922885.1 Paracoccaceae bacterium | reverse complement strand
CGCGATGAGAATTGCGGCTCACGGAGGGAACCCAGGCGCCTTATCTCAGGCGTAATTTGTAGGCTGGATGTTGTCGGTAACTAAAGAGAACACCCCAGCACCAAGCACAGCGGTTTACGGGAAACGGGTTTCTATCATGAAAAACCTTGAGGGCACAGGCCGTTACCAAGGCGCGTAGGAGCGCGCCATAACTCCCAATCAACTTCGCATGAAAGGCAGCTGCGTCAGTCTCCCGAGACGGGCCAACAGGGAGTTGGGGAACTGGGTAATCCGTGTATTGTAAAACTCAACGGCGCTGTTGTAGCCCGCTCGCTGGCTCGCCACCTCGTTCTCCAAGCGTTCCAATCGGACACTCAACTGGCCCAACTCCTCCGCAAGCCGACCAGCAAGCAAACGCGGGTGGAGTGGGAGCGGCAGATCTGGGTTTACTTGCTTCTAAGCGGAAATGCCTACGCGCTCCGGGTTGGGCGCCCTGCGAAACCGACCAGTCTCCCGCTCCTCCATCCCGAGGGCGTGAAGCTTCGGCCGGGCGCCTATGGCTTCCCCGAGGGCTACGATTGGACGCCCTACGGAGGATCGCCAACAAGCTACGATGAAAGCTTGGTTTGCCATTGGAAGCTTACCCAATGGGAGCACGGTCCGCAGGGGCTGGCGGGCGAGGGACTGATCCGGGCGCTCGCGAAGGACCTGGAGGCCGATTTTGCCGCGTCGAAGCTTTCGGCGTCGCAGTCCCGTCAAGGTCGACCGGCCGCGATTATTTCGCAAGATCCTACCGATTCTGCGATCTGGACGAAGGAACAGCGCGATGCCATCGGACTGGCGTACACCCGCCTCTCCGCTGAAAACCGTGCGGTGATGGTCATTCCGGTGGCGGCCGGCCGAAACCTGGCCGTGTTGGTCGAGGCCGCCGTTCGCAACACAGTGCTCCAACTGCGGGGTGTCGACACCCTCAAGGAATTCACGGAGCGTCAGCAGGCTGCCATGCGGCAGGCCTCCCCATGACAACTGCCAGCCCCTCGTCCAAACTCGTGCTGCTCACGGGGCTCTCGGGCTCGGGCAAGTCTGTGGTGCTCAAGGCCCTGGAAGATACCGGCTATTTCTGCGTAGACAACCTGCCCATCGGCCTGCTCGAGGGCCTGGTGCAAACACTTCGTGGGCAAGGTCACCAGC
>RFUP01000737.1 GCA_009922885.1 Paracoccaceae bacterium | reverse complement strand
ATGGGCTTCGGCGATGATGGGGTTGAACGCGGCGCGGAAGAGCGTTGCGTCCATTTCATCGGCGATCTGTTCCATACGCCCCGCGAGGACAGCAAGGGTGATCGGATCAATCGTCATGCACGTTTTCCTTTGACTTCAGCCATATCGTTCCAGACGTCCTGACGGGTGATTTTGCCATCCGTGATCTCGAAACGGTCGATGAAGCGGATGCCCGAGAATTCGGAGCTATCCAGCCACTCGCCGTAGAGCGTGCCGATCGAATAGACGATACTGACGGGCCCGTTCTGGAAGGCTTCGAACTTGTCGTAAGTCTTCTTGACGAATTTATAGCGCGGCTTTGCCCATGCGATGAGTTCGGCAAGCGTGGTGAGGCCGGGAGCGTCGGGGAAGTTCATGACGAAACCTTCGCCCAACATCTTCTGAGCAACTTCAAGCTCACGAGCCTCCATTGCTGCCAGATATGTCGCGATGATCTGCGTCGGGTTTGAGCGCGCGGGTGCTGGGGTGCGCGCGGAGCCGCCCCGCATGTAATTTGCCTGAGGCATTTCATGGATCATGACGGTGATAGCGTCGGGCGCGGCGGGAATCACCATCAGTGCGGCGTCGGTCAAGCCTTTGGCAAGACGCTGTTTTTCTTCACTGGTGTATCCCTCTAAGAGATGGGCTTCGATGATCGGCATAATACGCTCTCCGGCAAAACCTGTATTTTTGGTAATACAGATTTATGTATCTGCATAGTGCAAATATCTGCGCGAAAAGAAGATGGATTTCTTGATTTTGGGAATTCCGGTGATACGCTCAAATCCGAATCCCCCTCTTGGATCGGAAAAAATCGGTGAATGTGAGAGCGAGCACAGGACTTCCAGAAGGCGGCAAAGCGCGCAGGGTTTACCTGTTGCTGCGTGACGAGATGTCAAACGGCACATATGAGCCGGGATCGGTTTTACCGGGGGAGCAAAGGCTTGCGGAAATCTATGCGGTGAGCCGCGTGACCGTGCGGCGCGCGCTGGAAGCCTTGGAGCTCGATGGGTTGATCTCCCGCCGCGCAGGGTCGGGGACGGTGGTTCTTGGACGGACTGAGGGACAAGGACAGGTGGCCGCCGATTTCGCGACGCTGATGCCACAACTGGTGGCTATGGGGCGTGATACCACTGCACGATTGCTGGCCTT
>RFUP01000736.1 GCA_009922885.1 Paracoccaceae bacterium | reverse complement strand
CAAAGATCACGATATCCAGCTCGTGCAGCTTTTCCTCGGTGCGGATGCCTTCAGGCGTGAATTCGACAATCGGGTTCTCACGGATGTCGGCGAGGCTGACATTGTCGCGGGCGAAGGCCTCGAAGTAACCGCCATCAACCGAGGGGCGCCGGGTGCCGAAACCGTGGTTGTTGGGCACCAGTTTCTTTTTCAATTCCGGGTCAGAAACCCGCTCGGCCATCTTGCGTTTCAGGAAATCGCTGGCGACCGCGTTGGCCTCTTCGTTCAGCAGGATATCCGGGAAGGTCAGCGCAAAGCCAAAACCAAGCCGGTGATAGGATTTCTCCAGCGCCGCCTCGCGGTCCTCGTCCGACACTTCCAGCGTTTTCAGCTTGCCCGGCTGGAAGCCAAGCCCACTTGGCGAATTGCGGATCTGTTCGCGCCGGGCAGCATAGTTCGCCTTGACCTGCGCCACCTCTTCATCGCTCAGCGGCGCGTTGGCGGCGGGCAGGCTATAATTCGCGGTGCGCTGAAACACCGTCAGATGTGCGGCGGTCTCTGCGATCACCGGGGTCATCTGCATGCCGGACGAGCCGGTGCCGATGATCCCGACGCGTTTGCCGGTGAAATCGATCTTTTCCTTCGGCCAAGTGGCGCTGACGATCAGCTTGCCGGCGAATGTGTCCTGCCCCGGATAGGATGGGATCTTTGGCGCCGACAACTGACCCAAGCACAGCATCAGGACATTCGCGGTCCAGGTGCGGCCATCTTCGGCGGTCACGGTCCAGGTTGCGCGGTTCTCGTCATAGGCGGCTTCGTCCACGCGGGTGTTCAGGACGACGTCCTTACGCAGATCGAACCGGTCGGCGACGTGGTTGATATAGCGCAGGATCTCGGGCTGGGTCGGATACCGCTCGGTCCAGCGCCACTCCTGCTCCAGCTCTTCGGAGAAGCTGTAGGAGTAGTCAAAGCTTTCCACGTCGCAGCGCGCACCGGGGTAACGGTTGTGATTCCAGACTCCGCCGATCTCGTCCGATGCTTCCAGAACAGTGGCTGTGATGCCCTTTTGGCCAAGCGCGTAAAGTGCGCGCAACCCGGCCAGACCTGCCCCGACAATCAGCGTTTCCACATGCGCCATCCGGCGTCCTCCTGAATAGATATACCGATACATTCATTCAAATACTGACCAAT
>RFUP01000735.1 GCA_009922885.1 Paracoccaceae bacterium | reverse complement strand
GGTAAAAGTGCGGCGGCGATTTCGCAGGTATCTTCGCGTTCTTGTTTTTCTTCGCCGACCGCGAGACCACCAATCGCAAATCCATCAAAGGGTAATTGAGTTAATCCCTCCGCACTTTGTTTACGAAGCTCGGGATAGAGTGCACCTTGTACGATACCGAACATCGACTGCAGAGATTCTCCGCGAGAGCGGTATCGCGACGCTGATGGTCACGCACGATCCTGAAGAGGCCATGTATCTGGCGGACCGCATTGCCGTCATGAACAAGGGCCGTATCCGCCAGGTGGGTTCACCGGACGAAGTTGCCTTCGAGATGGGGTTCATTGATCGCGGGCAACTCAAGGAACGTGCCGTGAAGTTTGGCAAGAACGACTACGGGTCGTACCTTGAGGCGATCGCCGATAAGCGGAACTGAACGGCTGGTTTGGCCCGCCTTCTAGTGGACTTTGAGGCGCGAGGCCGAAATTTTCGCGCGCAATGCACCTTGTTACATAACCGTTACAAAACTTTTGCATAAACATCATCGAATCTCGGTAGCCAGCCCGCGAGGCCGAACGATCGGCCGATGTTGATGACAGGAGTTAGTCACATGTCCTTCACCAAGCTGTCCGTTTCGGCTCTGGCCCTCGCAACCATGGCAACCGCGGCTGCCGCGCGTGACCAGATCCAGATTGCTGGTTCGTCCACTGTTCTGCCCTATGCCTCCATCGTGGCCGAAGCTTTCGGCGAAAACACCGATTTCCCGACGCCGGTTGTTGAATCGGGCGGTTCTTCGGCTGGCCTCAAGCGTTTCTGCGAAGGTGTTGGCGAAAACACCATCGACATTGCGAACGCCTCGCGTGCCATCAAGGAAAAAGAAGTGAAGGCCTGCGCCGAAGCCGGCGTGACCGACATCATGGAAGTTCGCATCGGCTATGACGGCATCGTGTTTGCCTCGACCAAAGATGGCGCAGCCTTTGCTTTCTCGCCTGCTGACTGGTTCAAGGCGCTGGCCGCTCAGGTGGTTGTTGATGGCAAGCTCGTTGATAACCCGAACAAAACCTGGGCCGACGTGAACCCGGCGTTCCCGGCGCAGGCCATCACCGCCTACATCCCCGGCACCAAGCACGGCACTCGTGAAGTCTTCGAAGAGAAGGTGATCAAGGCGGGTTGCGAGGAAACCGGCGCCTTC
>RFUP01000734.1 GCA_009922885.1 Paracoccaceae bacterium | reverse complement strand
GATCGCGGCGCTGGCAGAGACCCTGCCGCGCGATTCTGTGGTGGTGGCCGATCCGGGCACGCCCTGCCCCTATGTGTCGGCGCATCTGCGCTGGCCGGAGGCGGGGCGGCATTTCATCACCAACCGCGCGCATGGCGCTTTGGGCTATTCGCTTGCAGCGGCGATGGGGGCGCAGGTGGGGCGGCCTTCGGCGAAGGTGCTTTCCCTGATGGGGGACGGAAGCTTTGCCTTCTGCGCGGGCGAGTTCGAGACGATCATGCGCTACAAGCTGCCAATCATCTCGGTGGTGTTCTCGAACGCGGTGTTCGGCTGGATCAAGGCAGGGCAGAATTCGGGCTTTGGGCAGCGGTTCCACAATGTGGATTTCTCGCGCACCGATCATGCGGCCGTGGCGCGGGCCTACGGGATGCGGGCGTTTACGGTGGAAGATCCGGCGGAGTTGGTCCCGGTTTTCCGGCAGGCCTTGGCGCTCAATGAGCCTGTGATGATCGACATCCTGACCCAGCCCTTGCACGAGGCAGCGGCACCGGTTTCGGAGTGGGTGGCATGAGTGTGATGGAGGAACGCATCACCAAGATGGACCTCTGGCATCTGGCCTTGCCCGTGACGGCGCGGCGGGATCACGGGATTGGTTCGGTGGAAGGCACGATTGAGGTGGTGCTGGTGCGGCTCACCTCGGAGAGCGGGGCGGAAGGCTGGGGTGAGGCCTCGCCCTGGGTGGTGTTTACCGGATCGCCCGAGGCCACGCTTTATGCGCTGCACCGCCATATTCGCCCGCATGTGGTGGGGCGGAAGCTGAAAGACCGCGCGGCGATCATGGCCGATGCGGCCCATGCGGTGGCGCATGCGACGGAAGCGAAGGCGGCGCTGGAAACGGCGCTTCTCGATCTGACGGGGCGCGCGGCGGGCCTGCCGGTGCATGCGCTGCTGGGTGGGAAGTGCCGCGACGAGATCGCGCTGTCCTGTTCGATTGCCAATCCCGATTGGGCAGCGGATCGGCGGCTTCTGGAGCGGCTCCATGCCGATGGGGTGGGGATTGTGAAACTGAAGACCGGCTTCAAGGGCCATGCCTTCGATCTGATGCGGCTGGAGGAAATCCGGCGCGACTGGCCGGAGATGGCTATTCGCGTGGATTATAATCAGGGCTTGCAGCCGCATGAGGCGATTGCGC
>RFUP01000733.1 GCA_009922885.1 Paracoccaceae bacterium | reverse complement strand
TTCCGGCCGTGGCACGCTGAAAGACGCGATGAACGATGCGCTGCGCGACTGGGTGACCAATGTACGCGACACCTTCTACTGCATCGGCACGGTGGCTGGCCCGCACCCCTATCCGGCGATGGTGCGCGACTTCCAGTCGATCATCGGGAAGGAAGTGCGTTGGCAGCTTGCCGAGCAGGAAGGCGAAGGTCGCCTGCCCGATACCGTGATCGCGGCAATCGGTGGTGGCTCGAACGCGATGGGGCTTTTCTATCCATTCCTCGATGACCCCTCCGTGCGGATTATCGGCGTGGAAGCCGGTGGCAAGGGCGTGGACGAGAAGATGGAGCACTGCGCTTCGCTGACTGGCGGGCGCCCCGGCGTTCTGCATGGCAACCGGACTTATCTCTTGCAAGATGATGACGGCCAGATCCTAGAAGGCTTCTCGATCTCCGCAGGCCTCGACTACCCCGGCATCGGCCCCGAGCACGCTTGGCTGCACGATATTGGCCGCGCCGAATATGTCTCGATCACCGATAAGGAAGCGCTCGAAGCGTTCCAGCTCTCCTGCAAACTGGAGGGAATCATCCCCGCGTTGGAGCCGAGCCATGCGCTTGCGCATGTGATGAAGATCGCGCCGACGCTTCCGAAGGACCATATCATCGTGATGAACATGTGTGGACGTGGCGACAAGGACATCTTCACCGTGGCAAAGCACCTCGGATTCGACATGAAAGTCTGATCAAACGGAGCAGCCCAATCTTTTCAGGCTTTCACCGAAGGATTTCAAAAGGCGGCATCAGTGCCACCTTTTTCTTTTATATCAGAGTGTTAAGCGCGAAATGTGCGCATAAACCCAAGTTTATGACCCTCAACTGGCGGGTTAAGCGGCCGATTTAACCCCCAGTTGAATGGACGTCTCCTGTTCCGGCTGGCCTTCTCGGGTTGTCCTCGACCACCCCGGAACCGAGGCGCAACACAATCCAGTTTGGTACTCATGAAGGAGGAGACCCATGACTATTCGCTTTTTCTCTACCGTTGCCGCACTCGTGCTTCTGGGCGGTATGGCCACCGCACAATCCAGCGTGGAAGGCATCATCTCCGACCTGCAGGCGCAGGGCTTCACGTCGTTCGAAGTGAAGAATGGCGCGACGCAGTCCAAGGTTGAAGCAGTGCGTGGCACCGAGCAGGT
>RFUP01000732.1 GCA_009922885.1 Paracoccaceae bacterium | reverse complement strand
CAAAGCGCGGCCATGCCGCCTGCGTAAACGAATAACTGCCAAAAAGAGACGGACATTTGCGGGTGATTTCCGAAGTGTATGGATTGCGTATGGATTGTGTATGGCAAGCGTCATGACGTTGGGACGACGCTTGCGGCATCAATCAGCCTTAATCCGGCAAGGTCAAGCTGCCATCGGGGCCGAGCGGCCAGAAGGGGTTCATCGCCACTTCCCAGACGTGGCCTTCGGGGTCGGCCCAGTAACCGGAGTAACCACCCCAGAAGACTTTCTCCGGCGCTTTGAGGGCTGTTCCGCCCGCGGCCAAGGCGGCGGCATAGGCGGCGTCGACTTCGGCCTCAGAGGCGAAGTTCTGGGCGAGGGTGATTGCTCCCGTTCCGAGAGGAGCATCCGGCCTGCCCTGATCGGCGGCGAGATCGGAAAGGCCGAAGAGGCCGAGCGCCATGCCGTTCATCTGGAAGAAGGCAACAGTGGGTTGGCTTTGCTTACTCTCGACCCAGCCCAAACGGGCATAGAAGGCACGGGCCTCGGTGAGGTTCTTCACACCGAGAGTGATGAGCGTAACGCGGGGCGGGATCATTGGATGGCCTTTTCTTCGGCAGCGGAAATTCCGGCGCTTTCGGTAATCTCGAAGCCCTGCGCGCGGGTGCCCAATTCGGAAAAGAGTTCGGAGCCTGTGCCCGTCATGATCGCCTGCGCGCCTAGGGCGCAAATCTCGTCGTAGAGGGCGGCGCGGCGGGTGGCGTCGAGGTGGGCTGCGACCTCATCGAGGAGGAGAAGCGGCGGTGAGCCGATATCGGCGGCCAGCGCGCGGGCATTGGCGAGGATGAGCGACAGAAGGAGCGCCTTCTGCTCGCCTGTGGAGCAATCGGCGGCGGAAAGACCCTTTGCGGTGTAGGTGCCCTGCATGTCGGTGCGGTGCGGGCCGATGAGAGTGCGGCCTGCGGCGAGGTCGCGCGCGCGGTTATCGTTGAGGGCGGCGCGGAAAGCCTCGACAGAGTCAGGCATTTCGACTTCGGAGTGCACGAGCGCCAGATCCGCCACGGGGAAGGCTGTTTCGGCCCCCTCTTGCGCGGAAAGAATGCGGGCCAGCGCGGCGCAGCGGTTGGCGTGAATGGCGGCACCGGTTTCGGCCATCTGGGTTTCGAGCGCGGCATACCAGAAGGCATCGCGCAC
>RFUP01000731.1 GCA_009922885.1 Paracoccaceae bacterium | reverse complement strand
GTGCCGGTGATCGCGGCGGTGCATGGCGTGGCGTTCGGCGCGGGCTTCCAGCTGGCGCTAGGCGCGGATATCCGCATTGCCCATCCCGAAACCAAACTTGCCATCATGGAAATGAAATGGGGCCTCGTGCCGGATATGGGGGGGATGGTGCTTTTGCCGAAGCTCGCGCGTTCGGATGTGATCCGCCGCATGACCTTCACGGCCGAACCGATCCTCGCGCCCCAAGCGCTGGACTGGGGAATGGTCACCGAACTGTCCGACACGCCTCTGGAGGCCGCAACCGCGCTCGCCAACACGATTGCGTCGAAATCCCCAACGGCGATGCGGGCGGCGAAGCGGCTTTTGCAGCTGGCCGAAAGCGGCGCGTCGCAGGCAGAAGTGCTCTATGCCGAAAGCCGCGAGCAGACAGATCTGATCGGCAAGCCCGATCAGTTGGAACAGATCGCGGCAAACCTGCAAAACCGTGTTCCCGCTTTCAAGCCGCGCTGAACATGGAGTGGGTGCCGATCATCGAGCCATATCGGTTCCAGACATCTTACGGCATCGCATTCTGGGCCGAAGACGAGCGCCCATCTGGCCCGATGACAGGCCGGATGATCCGCACCGAAGACCCGGACATCCGGATCGTCTTTGCACCGGGGCAGTTTCGGGGCGATACTTGGTTCATCATGGTGCATCACGGCACGCAGATTGCCTTCTCGCGGCCTGACGGCTCAACCGCTTTGGATGGGCCAATCCTTGAGGAACTCGATGCCTCGGTACCGGGGCTTGACTTCGTGATCCAAGGCATCGCTTTCGACGTGCCTTGGATGGATCAGGATCGTGCCAAGCACCGCCTTGCACTGTCGCGCGGCTTCCGGAGCCGCGACGAGCAAGACCAAATCACACGCCTCTTTTGCGAGTTGATGAGCTGGTCACCAAACGGCCTTTTCAACATGCGCGCAGGTGAAATCCGCTCCAGGGCGAACCCGCCAAGGCCGCTCGTCAAATCCCGCGTGGGTTTTGCGAAACCCCTCGCTGACGCGCTGGCGCACGGCGACTATCTGCTCTGACAAATCATTTCTCTTTGGGAAATATCCTCGGGGGGTGAGCCCGGAACGGGCGAGGGGGGCGGAAAGCCCCCTCTTTGCTGTAGAGTTGATCCCTTCGAGATCGTGGGGGCGGAAAGCCCCCTCTTT
>RFUP01000074.1 GCA_009922885.1 Paracoccaceae bacterium | reverse complement strand
CGGTAGCGGGTTGGGTCAGGCTTGCTCATGTCGTCCGTCTAACCGCCTGGATTCGTGATGTGAATCCTTTGCCGTTAGAGTTCTGCAAAAATGCCCATCGCCGTCCGGTGCAGGCAGTCCGTCAAAACCGCGCGCACGCTTTCTTCGCCCAAAGGCCAGTAAAGCGTTGCGTCAAAATCCGTCTCTGGCACGTCTTGCTCCACGGCGGCTTCCTGCGGCGCGCGGATCAAAACGATCTTCGTATCCGATGCTGTGCTAGTTCGGCGGATGTCCTTCGCCGTCGTTATCCCGTCAAGGTCGGGGCAATTCAGCGGGATAAAAACAGCGTTGAACTTGATCCTTGTGACCAGAGAAACCGCTTCGAGGTTATTCTTCGCGATCAGGCAAATGCAGTTCTGGCAGTTGGACTCTTCCCAGATACGGCGCATCCGCTCCTCAAGGCATCCGACAACCAGCACGGTTCCCTTGATGGGAGGGGTCTTCTCCGCGTCCTTTGGTGCGATGTTGTTCGGATGCTCATGGTAGAGAGAGAAGTTCTGCGCAAAGGGCGGCAATGGATCAAGCAGCCTGCCGATCTTCAGAAGAGCGGTATCAACAAGGCCCAACCCCTTTTCCACGGCAAGACGCATCGGGTTGCCGGCGCTTGTCGAAGGTTCGCTCGGCTCACTTATGACAGAATTGTTCGAGTATTCAGACATTTCGCTGCCCTTGGCTAGGGCGCCACTATGACTCGGGTTATCGAAAAAAGCGATAAAGGTTGTTCGGCATATCCATAAAAGAAAAAAGCAATCCCTTTGGATATATCTAGGGATCGTGAATGAAACTGACGCGATCCCACCAAGTTCTGTGGTAGGCCCGGAGGGACTCGAACCCCCAACCAAGGCGTTATGAGCGCCCTGCTCTAACCATTGAGCTACAGGCCCAGCCAATGAGACGGGTGCCAGACCCGCTCCCGCCCGTCAAGAGGGAAGGGCGCCAACAATAGCACCTGTGCGACCGCGCGCTTTGTTGCAGTGCTCCGGTAAAGCCGCTAATGAGGCCGAAATTAGTCCAGATGAGCGGAGACGGGCCATGAGCACGGGCAAAAACGGGATCACCTATGCCGATGCAGGCGTCGATATCGATGCTGGCAATACGCTCGTGGAGCGGATCAAGCCCGCCGCAAAAGCCACCACCCGTTCAGGCGTGATGGGCGGCCTCGGCGGCTTCGGCGCGCTCTTCGATCTCAAAGGTGCGGGCTACAAGGATCCGATCCTCGTCGCGGCCACCGATGGCGTTGGCACCAAGCTCCGCATTGCCATCGATACCGGAAACGTCGACACGATCGGCATCGACCTCGTCGCGATGTGCGTCAACGATCTCGTCTGCCAAGGCGCCGAACCGCTGTTTTTCCTGGATTATTTCGCAACGGGCAAGCTCGTGGTCGAAGATGCTACCCGCATCATCAACGGCATCGCCAAGGGCTGCGCCGATAGCGGCTGCGCCTTGATCGGTGGTGAAACCGCGGAAATGCCCGGTATGTATCACAAGGGCGATTTCGATCTCGCAGGCTTCGCCGTTGGCGCGATGGAGCGCGGCACCGAACTGCCCGCGGGCGTTGTCGAAGGTGATGTTCTCTTGGGTCTCGCGTCGTCGGGCGTTCATTCCAATGGTTACAGCCTCGTGCGCCGTCTGGTCGAAGTGTCCGGTCTTGGCTGGTCCTCCGCCTCTCCGTTCTCGGAAGGCTCGCTCGGCGAAGCGCTTCTCGCCCCCACACGCCTTTATGTGAAGCAAGCCCTCAAAGCCGTGCGCGCAGGCGGTGTCCACGCGCTTGCGCATATCACCGGCGGCGGCCTCACCGAAAATCTGCCACGTGTGCTGCCGGAAGGCCTCGGTGCCTCCATCGATCTGCAAAGCTGGGCTCTGCCGCCGGTTTTCCGCTGGCTCCGCACCCAAGGCGGCATCTCTGAAGCTGAAATGCTGAAAACCTTCAACTGCGGCATCGGTATGATCCTTTCCGTTTCCGCAGACCGCGCCGATGCGCTCACCGCGCTTCTTGAAGCCGAAGGCGAAACCGTCTCGCGCCTCGGCACGGTCACGAAAGGGCAGGGCGTCTCCTATACGGGCGTGCTTTCGTGACAAAACGCGTCGCCATTTTCATTTCCGGCGGTGGCTCCAATATGGTCCGCCTTGTTGAGGACATGAAAGGCGACCATCCCGCACGGCCCGTGGTCGTGGTTTCAAATGTGCCAGATGCAGGCGGCATCCCCGCCGCCGCGCGTTTGGGCGTTCCGACGATTACCGTCGATCACAAGCCTTTCGGCAAGGATCGCGCCGCGTTTGAGGCCGAGCTTTCAAAGCAACTCGCCCGTTTCCGCCCCGATATCATCTGCCTTGCAGGCTTCATGCGCGTTCTCACCGCGGGTTTCCTGCGCCCGTGGGATGGCAAGATGCTCAATATCCATCCCTCCCTCCTGCCGAAATACAAAGGCCTGCATACGCATCAGCGCGCGCTAGAGGCGGGCGATACCGAAGCGGGCTGCACGGTCCATCTCGTCACACCGGAACTCGATGATGGTCCGATCCTTGGCCAAGCCCGCGTGCCTGTGATGGAAAACGACACGGCCGATACGCTCGCGGCCCGCGTTCTGGCGCAAGAGCATAAGCTTTACCCCGCTGTCCTGCGTCGCTTTGCCGAAGGCAATCTTGCGCCGCTCACGTTCTGAGCTCCACTGGCGCAGCCTCTTCCCTTTCCTCGCCAATTGCCGTAATCGGGCACGGTTGAAACGGGTGCCGGACGCACCCCCGCCCGCGAAGGGACTGCCATGAAAACCGTGACCACCACTGAAGACCTCGCCTCTTTCTGCGCCGAGGCCCGGAAACATCCCTACGTCACGGTCGATACCGAATTTCTCCGCGAACGCACCTATTATGCCAAGCTCTGCCTCGTGCAGCTCGCCATGCCCGGCAAGACCGATGACACCGCCGTGCTCGTCGATCCGATGGCCGATGGTCTCTCGCTTGAACCGCTCTACGAGTTGTTCCGCGATCCGAATGTCGTGAAGGTGTTCCACGCCGCGCGTCAGGATCTGGAGATTTTCTTCGTCGATGCAGGCGTGATCCCGGCACCGCTCTTCGATACCCAAGTCGCCGCCATGGTCTGCGGTTTCGGCGAACAGGTGGGCTATGAAACGCTGGTCAAGCGTATCGCCAAGCACCAGCTCGACAAATCCTCGCGCTTCACCGACTGGTCCCGCCGCCCGCTTTCAGATGCCCAGAAAACCTATGCTCTGGCTGACGTTACCCATCTGCGCCGCATTTACGAGTATCTCGACGCCGAACTACAGAAAGACGGGCGTGAGAAATGGGTCGAGGAAGAATTGGCGATCCTCTCGAACCCCGAGACCTATATCACCCGCCCCGAAGACGCGTGGCAGAAGGTGAAAACCCGCACCACGACGCCCAAATTCCTCGCCATCGTGCGCGAACTGGCGCGCTTCCGCGAGGATTACGCCCAGAAGAAAAATATCCCGCGCTCGCGTGTCTACAAAGACGATGCGCTGATCGAACTGGCCTCCACCAAGCCCCAGAACCACGAAGACCTCGGCCGCTCCCGCCTTTTGCTGCGTGAAGCCCGTAAAGGCGATGTGGCAGACGGCATTCTCGCGGCGATCAAGGCCGGGATCGACTGCCCGGCTGAAAAAGCCCCGCGCGTCGACACTGACGAGAAGCTGAACGTCAATCCCGCCATCGCCGATCTCCTGCGCGTGCTTCTGAAGGCGAAAACCGAAGCCTCCGGCGTCGCCGCCCGCCTGATTGCCTCGTCCTCCGATCTCGACGCCCTCGCCGCAGGCCAGCGCGATGTGCCAGCCCTCCAAGGCTGGCGCCGGGATGTGTTTGGAGAAGACGCACTCCGCCTCTGCGACGGTCAGGTCGGATTGGCCGCGAAGGCCGGCAAGATCATCATCATCGAACGTTGAATTTGCCGGAGCGGCAGCGCTTAACGGCGCTTCACGCTCCGCGCATTGGTCTCACCCACCACGCGGATGGTCTTGATCCCGTCAAGTTGCTGCTCTGTGAGCGCGATAGCCGCCGTCACTGTACGCGCAGGAGCGCCAGCGCGGGCTGTCTTCTTGTTCGGGTAAATCACATTTAGCGCGTAGCTCAGAACACCCTTTTCCGGTACCCCAAGGGGAATCAGACGCACGTCATGGGCCCCTTCGCGCGTTGCCACACCCGTCACCCGTATCATGGCCCCGCCCGGAGTGCGCTCGGCAGTCAGTTCACTGATGCTTTCAACAGGCACACCGCCGTAAACGGCCACGGGGCGGTTCATTGCACCGCGTTTCGGAATGAGCGGGTTCACACCCTCCGCAGGCGGCGCTTCGGCGCGGCTCCGCCCGAACCAGTTCATCGGATTGACCCAGCTGTCGCGTACCGCGCCACAGCCCGACAGGGTCAAAGTTGCAACCAGAAGGGCCGGGATCACTCGCCGCATCGCATCGCCTCACTCGCTTTGCAACCGAGTTACCGCATCCCGCTTCAGATGAAAAGCATCAAACCCTTGTAAAGCCCCGCTCGGGGCTGGACCTTCGGGGCCACCTCCCTTACCTCTCCCTGAAGACAAGAGGTATTCCGCCATGGCCCAACCCGCTTTCGAAGAGATCGCCGACGATTTCGAGTTCATGGACGATTGGGAAGACCGTTACCGCCATGTGATCGATCTCGGCAAAGCCATGCCCGCCTTGCCCGATGCGTTGAAAGTCCCGGCCACCAAAGTCGACGGCTGCGCTTCGCAGGTCTGGCTGCAGCCGCGCATCGAGGGCGGGCTCTACGCTTTTGAGGGCGATAGTGATGCTATGATCGTGCGTGGACTCATTGCCGTGCTGCGCGCGCTCTATAATGGAGCGCCGTTGAAAGAGGTTGCAGCCATCGACGCCCATGCCGAACTGGCGCGGCTCGGGCTTCACGAACACCTCTCTGCGCAACGCTCGAACGGCGTGCGCGCGATGATCGAGCGGATCCGCAAAACCGCTGCCGAAGCGGTGTGATACAGGGGAGGGGGCTCTGCCCCCTCTGCCTTCGGCATTCACCCCCGGGATATTTCCGAAAGAGAAATTTGTTCTTGGTCAGGCGCGGGCGAGGGCGGTTTCGAGATCGCCATAGCCCGTGAAGCGGCGTTCGAAGGCGAGACCAAGGCGCGCGGCGCAATCTTTGGCTTTTTCCGTGAGTGCGGGGTCGTCGGTCTGGGCTTGGTAGACGAGTTTTTCGTAATGGCCGAAGTACATGTCGCGCAGGCTTGGGTGGCGGTCGAGGCCGAGCGGTTTCCAGACGAAGGCGTCGAATTGCCGGACGAGGAAGTCCGTGAGGTAAAAGGCGGTCATTTCCTCTTTCGCTGCGAAGGCCTCGTTCCCTTCGAAGAAGCTATAGCAATGCGGACCTTTCACCATGGCGACGCCTAGACGCGTGCAGGCTGCTTCCAGTAATCCCCCGGTGCCGCAATCGGCATAGACGACGAAGAGGCGTTCGTAGGCCGGGCGGTGTTTTTCCACGGCGGCTTCGACGGCTGCGGTGATCTTCTCGGGCGTGTTGTGCAGGATTGCGGGCAGGCAGGCGAGATCGAGATGGGACCAGCCATTTTTCGATTTTAGGTCGAGGATTTCTCGTGCCAAGGCTCCGCAGGCGATCAGGAGAACCTTTCCATGTCCCAGAGGGGCAAGGCCTGCGTCGGTCAGGGTATGGTCGTCGGGTGCCTGCATCTTTTCCTCTGACGTAGCGTTAGGCGTGTAACTGTCCGGCGGCCGCGTAACTCTGGGGCCGTAATCTGCTTGGGAATTTGTCATGACTGAAGACCTATTTGAACCGCGCTTTTCCGCCTTTGCAGGGCGCATCCGCGACAGTTTCGCCAAGCAGGGGCTGATGGAGACCTTTGGTGCGCATCTGGCATCGGTGGCCTGTGGGCGTGTGGTGATCGAAATGGGGTTTTCCCAGAAAGCCACCCAGCAGCACGGGTTCCAGCACGGTGGTGCGATTGCTGCGGTGCTCGATAGTGCCTGCGGCTATGCCGGGCTTTCGGTAATGGCGGCCGATAGCGCGGTTTTGACGGTGGAGTTCAAGATCAACTTTCTTGCCCCGGCGGATGGGGTGCGCTTCCGCTTCGAGGGGGAGGTGATCAAGCCCGGTCGAACCATCGTTCCGGCGGATGGTCGGGCCTATGCCATCGCTGCGGACGGGAAAGAGAAGCTGATCGCGACGATGTCTTGCACCTTGATGGCCGTGCAGGGGCGGGGGCTTGAGGGCTGACAAAAGGAAAGCCCCCCGGCCAGAGGCGCGGGGGGCTTTTTCGCGTTTACGTCATGACGCTTGCCATACACATGCCAGACGCAATCCATACGCTTCGGAAATGTCGTTTTCAGACACTCACGCGCGGGCGGAGTTGTGTTTGCGGGCCACGAAGGTTTTCGCGGTTTCCACGGCAACTGCGGCGTCACGGCAATAAGCATCGGCACCGATCGCCTTGCCGAATTCCTCGTTGAGAGGCGCGCCGCCGACGAGCACGATGTATTCCTCGCGCAGGCCTTTCTCGACGAGCGTGTCGATCACGACCTTCATGTAGGGCATCGTGGTGGTCAGGAGCGCGGACATGCCGAGGATGTCGGGCTGTTCGGTTTCCAGCGCGCCGAGGTATTTGTCGACGTCGTTGTTGATGCCGAGGTCCACCACTTCGAAGCCAGCGCCTTCCATCATCATGCCGACGAGGTTCTTGCCGATGTCGTGAATGTCGCCTTTTACGGTGCCAATCACCATCTTACCCACGCGCGGTGCGCCGGTTTCAGCAAGTAGCGGCTTCAGGATGGCCATGCCGCCCTTCATCGCGTTTGCCGCAAGCAGCACTTCCGGAACGAAGAGAATGCCGTCACGGAAGTCTTTCCCGACGATCGTCATACCACCCACGAGCGCTTCGGTCAGCACCTTGTAGGGTGCCCAACCACGTTCGATCAGGATGTTAACGCCTTCTTCAATCTCTTCCTTCAGACCATCATAGAGGTCATCGAACATCTGTTGGACAAGCTCGTCGTCGTCGAGTTCGGAGAGGATGATGTCGTCTGCATCGTCGGACATGCGCGGTTTTCCTTCGCTCTGGCCCCTATGCGGGCCCCGGTGATTTCTGGTCACCATTTCGATCAATGGCGCGCTGTGGACTGTCATGAATGCGACATGGCCAGCGGCGCTACCGACAACTCGCAGGAAATCCATGGAAATGCCAATGAAAAGGCAGCAGGTTCTTCATGAAGGCGATTGCGAATGTTCTTGATTTGTTCATATTTCACTCATGGTGTGGGCAGCGGCAGAAACCAGTGTAAAGGGGGAGCGCAAGGCGCGCGGCGCGATGAGCAATCGGTCCGGGCGTTTCGAGCGGTTGTCGCAAGAAACGCTACTGGATGAGTGGGGGCTTGGCGATGAACCTGAGCCACCAGCGATACGGACAGAGGTACGGGTCGAGCAGGCGCGAACGGCGATTTCGTGGAACACCTCGCCTGATTTGCCATTTGACCGCTCGGTCAATCCCTACAGGGGGTGCGAACATGGCTGCGTCTATTGCTTCGCGCGGCCGTCGCACGCGTTTCTGGGAATGTCGGCGGGGCTCGACTTCGAAACCCGCTTGATTGCCCGACCGAATATCGCGGAGGCGCTCAGGCAGGAACTGGCCAAGCCCTCGTATCGCGTTGCACCAATTGCGATTGGTACCAACACGGATCCCTATCAGCCCGTCGAGCGCGATCTAAAGATCACACGCTCGGTTCTGCTGACACTCAATGAGGCGCGCCATCCCGTGGCCATTGTCACCAAAGGGGCTCTGATTGAGCAGGATATCGACATTCTGGAGCGTATGGCCGCCGAAGGCTTGGTGCGCGTCGGCATTTCGGTGACGACGCTAGACCCTGCGCTCAGCAGGAAAATGGAGCCGCGCGCACCGTTGCCGGCGCGAAGGCTCGAAATCATCCGCCGCCTGACCGCGCGCGGCATTCCGGTGCGGGTCATGGTGTCGCCCATCGTTCCGGGCCTGACCGATCCAGAATTGGAAGCAATCTTGGCGGCCGGCAAGCAGGCGGGGGCTAGCTCTTCGAGCTGGATTATGTTGCGCCTGCCACGCGAGGTGTCGGAGATCTGGCAGGAATGGCTGCGAGAGACGTTTCCGGAGAGAGCCGAGAAAGTGATGAACCGCCTGAGGGAAATGCATGGCGGGAAAGAATACGACCCTGATTGGCACCACCGAATGCGCGGGCAGGGGCGTTACGCGGAACTGATTGCCGCTCGTTTCCGGCTGGCGTCGCAGCGCCTCGGTTTTTGCGAGCCGCCGCATCCCTTGCGTACAAACCTTTTCCGGCGACCGCCAAAGGACAGCCGCCAGATGTCATTATTTTGATCCGGTTGGTCCGAGTGCCAAAGGCAGACGCCAGCCGAGAGGAAGGATCAGCCCCGTCTTCCGCGCCGTTCGCGGCGAGGGGCGGCATCGTCGCCCGTGCCATCTGATGCGGAGCTGAAAGGCCCGAGTGCGGCCGTGATCGCCTCAAGCGTGGGGCGCGGCCCCTTCGGGCGCGTTTCAAGTGCTTCGCGCATCTTGCCCAGATGTTCCGGCATGGTCCCGCAGCATCCGCCGATCAATGTCGCACCGCAATCGCGGGCGAGTACAGCGTAATCTGCCATCAGCTCGGGCGTGCCATCGTAATGGATATGCCCGTCATGATATTTCGGAATGCCGGCATTCCCCTTGGCAATCAGGGGGCGTTCCGACCCTTGGGCTGCAAACCCCAAGACAGTCCGCAAGAGGTCCGATGCGCCTGTTCCGCAATTTGCGCCAAATGCCAT
>RFUP01000730.1 GCA_009922885.1 Paracoccaceae bacterium | reverse complement strand
ATGGCGGGCGAGGAGCGGTTGCCCAGCTCCGAGGTTGCCCCGCAGGCGTCGCCCGATTGCTCGGGCGGGATCGCTGAGGGTGCCCGCACCGATGGCCGACGTCGACGCCACCAGCGTCAGATGGGCGGCGTTCAGGACAGTTCCCTTGGCGAGGCTTTCGGTAAGCACGAGGGCCATGCCGTCGCTTTCTGGCTCGTTGGACTTGCGCGCTACGACTGCGGCGCGCGCAGAGCCTTCGACCCTGACAAAGCGCACCCAGCTTTCACCGGGTGCTTCACAGGAGAGGCGCACAGTGTTCCACGAGCCACCTTTAGGACCGACGCGCGCAGGCTCTGAGCAGGGAGGAAACCCGCGATTGGCCGAGAGAACAGCGCTTCCCGGCTGCCCTGCTTCAGCCAACGCCTTGGAGATGAGGCGGCTGGCTTCCGCGCCATCGAGCGCGTGCAGGGGGGCGGCCCAAAGGGCCAATGCCAGAGCGGGAAGCGTGCGGATCACAGGCCAGCCTCCAGGAAATAGACGCGCAATCCGTCGAAGCTTTTCGCCTTCCGATTGGGATCAAGCGGGCGCAGCACGGTTTGGCGGGCATTGACCGAGACCACTTCGAGAAGCCCCCAACTATCGTTCGGATCATCCACGAAAGCGAGGCTCGCACGGGTGATGCCATGGCGGGAACCCAATGGAATGCCCAGTTTGCCATTCGAGAGCGCGAGACGGGCTTGAGGCGGCTCGCAAGTGAGGCTGTCGAGCATGGTGCGCACTTCATCGGCAAGGCCCTTGGTGAGGCCTGCTTGTGCCATGTCGCGGCTCTGGCCTGCGATGAAACCGGCCACACCCCCGCGCGGATTGAGGGTATCGCGCGTGAACTGGCGGCGGATCGGCTTACCGTCCTGCCCGATCAGGCTGATTTCCATGACGAGGCGGATATGGCCGCCGCCGATTTCGATGCGGCGCGTGCGTGCGTGCCGGCCGGGTACGCCTATTTCAACAATCAGGCCGACGATATTCTGGCTGTCGGGGCGGCGATGATGCGCGGCGAGATGGCCTATCATGCCGGCGAGACCGAGGCCGGTTTCGACTGGCTTCGCGAGGCGGTCGCGGCCGAGGACAGGCTTGTCTATACCGAGCCGCGTGCCTGGATGCATCCGCCGCGCCACGCGCTTGGCGCGCTGCTGCTGGAGCA
>RFUP01000729.1 GCA_009922885.1 Paracoccaceae bacterium | reverse complement strand
TCGCATCCCACGTCGCATCCCACGTCGCATCCTCCGTCGCATCCACCGTCGCATCCCACGTATAATATAATGGACATACGATCTTTTTTTCGACGGTTGAAATTTTCATATACAAATGATATGTCACATCGTTATAAAAATCAAGTCTTTAAAAAAAGATTTACTTTATTATACAATCGGTATATAGTTCAACGGTGAAATCATATAAAAATATACAACCTAATGATGCGACGGAGAATGCGACGAGGCATGCGACGGAGGATGCGACGAGGTATGCGACGTGGCATGCGACGGTGGATGCGACGGTGGATGCGACGTTGAATGCGACGTGGGATGCGACGGAGGATGCGACGGAGGATGCGACGTGGGATGCGACGTGGGATGCGATGAGGGTTGCGACGGTAGAATTTATGAAAAGTCTTTGACTTTTTATATCACACGGTATATTATATTGTCAATGGGGCGATAAACCGCCTAGCGTGGGGGACCAACGCCTGCGCAAATACCTTTAAC
This sequence comes from Paracoccaceae bacterium, assembly GCA_009922885.1. Taxonomy (GTDB): domain Bacteria; phylum Pseudomonadota; class Alphaproteobacteria; order Rhodobacterales; family Rhodobacteraceae; genus UBA9554. Next base: position 669 of record RFUP01000729.1, on the reverse strand, counting down.
GCTACCGTTACTTTATCGACTTTAACGATACCTTTAATATATCGTTACTTTATCAACTAAAGGTATCGTTAACGTATTTTTACACTTTAAAGGTGGTCGCTAACGTAAAAAAACCTAATTTTGGTCATTTGTCGACCTAATCATCAGTCAACTGGTCATCATTAGGAGCTAAAATCTCAAAAAATAGCGAAAATTTAGTCAAATTTTCAAAAATCTACGGCAGCGAAAACCCCAATGATTTCTGGTTATTTAACGCTGCGCACGACGTGCGGCGACGCCAATTTGGCAACGAACATTAATGAATGAAAATTGACACGATAAAGCCATCTAAATTAACGAATATTGGCGATGACAAACGCAAAAATATATAAAAACTGTCAAAATCCTCGCGGTTAACCACCTGAAACGCCATCCACAATGTGGCAAAAGAAAAAACTGCAATTAAAAAATGCCTGATAATTATAAATAATGCTTGCAAAACGGGCGCATTGCGTTTCCCGCTTTTTATTTGGCATGTTGTACCCACGCTAATACCCCCACGTAACACCACAAACACGTATTTTTACCACGTTTACAAATGTTGCCACGTCATCAAATTGATATAATACTATTTACAAATCACCAGCATCTCACACTATACTCATTTGAATGATACTTGTATATCAGCAG
>RFUP01000728.1 GCA_009922885.1 Paracoccaceae bacterium | reverse complement strand
AACGGCTTTGGCTTTCGATTTCGCCACGCGCTCGGCCATGGTGACGGCTTCGGCGGCGGCGGTGGCTTCATCGAGAAGCGAAGCGTTGGCAATCTCAAGCCCGGTGAGGTCTGTCACCATGGTCTGGTAATTCAGGAGCGCTTCGAGGCGGCCTTGGGAAATCTCGGGCTGGTAGGGCGTGTAGGCGGTGTACCACGCGGGGTTCTCGAAGATGTTGCGCTGGATCGCGGGGGGCGTGACAGTGCCGTGATAGCCCATGCCGATAAGGCTTTTCAGAACCTTGTTCTTCTGCCCGACGCTGCGCATGTGCCACAGAAGCTCGCGCTCGGATTTGGCGCGCTCCCACTGGAGCGCCGAGGCTTGCCGGATGCCTGCGGGAACGGTGTCGGAGATCAGCGCATCAAGCGAGGCCGCGCCGACGGTTTCCAGCATCGCGGCCATTTCCGCGGGCGATGGCCCGATGTGGCGGCGGTTGGCAAAATCATAGGGCAGATAATCGGTCGGAACGAAGGCCATGACAGGCTCCTTGAACTGCTTTCTCTTTTGGAAATATCCCCGCCGGAGGCAGGCGCTGCCGCCCCTCGATGGGGCGGCAGTGACGTGATGGATCAGCCGATCATGTCTTTGTATTCGTCTTCATCCATGTAGTCCTTCATCACGGATGTATCGTCGACCTTGACCTTGAAGAACCACGCGGCGCCCAGTGGGTCTTCGTTGACGGCACCGGGGTTGTCGACGATGGCGTCGTTGATCTCGACGATCTCGCCATCCACGGGGGCGACGATATCGGAGGCGGCCTTGACGCTTTCGATCACCACGATTTCATCGCCCTTCGACACCATCGTGCCCAGTTCGGGCAGTTCGACGAACACGACATCGCCCAGTTGCTCGGCGGCGTGTTCGGTGATGCCGACGGTGACGATGTCGCCGTCGAGTTTCAGCCATTCATGGTCTTCGGTGTATTTGATCATCGGTGGTCTCCTGGATTTAGCGCTTGAAGCCTGCGGGTACGAAAGGAAGGGGTGTGGTTTTGACGGGGAGGCGTTTGCCGCGCACCTCGCCCCAAAGCTGGGTGCCGGGGGCGGCAAGGGCGGTGGGAACGTAGCCCATTGCCATCGGGGCGCCCAAGGTGGGGCCGAAGCCGCCGGAGGTGATCTGGCCAATCGCTTCGCCGCCTTCGGC
>RFUP01000727.1 GCA_009922885.1 Paracoccaceae bacterium | reverse complement strand
ACATGGTGGCCGCAGGTCTTCCTCGGCCTCTCCTTCAACTGGGGGGCGCTTCTGGCCTTCACCGCCCACACCGGCACACTCCATGTCTCGGCGCTGATCCTCTACGCCTCGGGCATCGCCTGGACCCTCTTCTACGACACGATCTACGCCCATCAGGACACCGAAGACGACGCCCTCATCGGTGTCAAATCCACCGCCCGCCTCTTCGGTACCGATAGCCCGTTGTGGCTTCGCCGCTTCCTCGTAGCCACCGTTTCGATCATGGGCTTCGCCGTGCTCGCCGCTATCCTTGGCACCGATCGCAGCCCCCTCAGCCTCATCGTCGCGTTAGGCGCGCCTTGGGCCATCGGCTGGCACATGACATGGCAACTCCGTCGCCTCGACATCGAAGACCCCACCCGCTGCATGATGCTCTTCCGCTCCAACCGCGACGCGGGCCTCCTCGTTGTGCTGTTTTTCGCCGTCGCGGCACTCCTGTGATTGCACAGTCGGCCATCGCCCCCTAAAGATCGCTCACTTGCCTAGCCCATCGGATCGAATGCGCCTTTCAGCCCTCGCCATTATCGGAACCACCTTCGCTGCCGCAGCCGGCATCTGCTACACGGCGGCCGGCTTCGTGGTGTCCGGCATCGAGTCAACCTCTGAACGCTCCGTGCGAAATGCGCTCGACGATGCAACCCTTTCTTGGGCAGAAGTGCAGGCCAACGGCTTGCAAGTGTTCCTGAGCGGGCGCGCACCCACCGAAGCGGAACGGTTCAAGGCGGTTTCGACGGCAGGAACCGTGGTCGATACGGCCCGCGTCATCGACCAGATGACCGTGAAAGACACAGGCAGCCTTACGCCGCCCCGCTTTTCCATCGAGATCCTCCGCAACGACAGAGGCATCTCCCTTATCGGCCTTATTCCCGCCGCGACAGACCGTGCAGTCCTCGTCAACACTCTCGCCTCCCTCACGGGCGAAGGCCAAGTGGCCGATCTCCTTGAAAGCGCGGACTATCCGGCGCCCGATACGTGGGATGTCACCCTCAGCTATGCTATCGATGCGCTGAAGTCGTTGCCCCGCGCCAAGCTCTCCATCCAGTCGGGCCAGCTGTCGATCAAAGCGATGAGCGATTCCGCCGAAGAGAAACGCCGCCTCGAAACCGATCTGGCACGTCGCACCCCGTCCGGTGTGCGTCTGGCGATGCAGATCA
>RFUP01000726.1 GCA_009922885.1 Paracoccaceae bacterium | reverse complement strand
TCGAATTTCGCGCGCCTGCCGAAGTCTGATCGCGAGGCCGTCGCCGCCTATCTCAAAGCCCTGCCCTGAACGAAAAAGGCCCGAAGCATTGCTCCGGGCCGTCATCGTTAGTTCTTGGCGAGTTTCGCCATCCGCGCCGCGCGCAATCGCGCGAAATCGTCGCCCGCATGATATGAAGAGCGCGTCAGCGGCGTCGCGGATACCATCAAGAACCCCTTGCCATAAGCCGCTTTTTCATAGGAGGCGAACTCTTCCGGCGTCACGAAGCGATCCACGCGGTGATGCTTCGGCGTCGGTTGCAAATACTGGCCGATGGTCAGGAAATCGATATCCGCTGCGCGCATATCGTCCATCACCTGCAACACCCCTTGGCGATCCTCACCGAGGCCCACCATGATGCCCGACTTGGTGAAGATCGTGGCATCCATTTCCTTCACTCGCTGCAACAGCCGCAGCGAATGGAAATACCGCGCACCGGGGCGCACTTCGGGGTAAAGTCCCGGCACCGTTTCGAGGTTGTGGTTGAACACGTCTGGCCGCGCTTTCACAACAATTTCAAGTGCTTCCGGCGCACACTTTAAGAAGTCTGGCGTCAGGATTTCAATCGTCGTCTCGGGCGCCCGATGGCGGATCGCACGGATCGTCTGGGCGAAATGTTCCGCCCCGCCATCTTCCAGATCGTCGCGATCCACGCTCGTGATCACCACGTGATTGAGCCCGAGCTTCGCCACTGCATCGGCCACCCGCCCTGGCTCGAAGGCATCGAGCGTTTGCGGCTTACCCGTCGCGATATTGCAGAAGGTGCAGCCCCGCGTGCAAATCTCGCCCATGATCATCATGGTCGCGTGGCCCTGGCTCCAGCACTCGCCTGCATTGGGGCAGCTGGCTTCTTCGCAGACGGTGGCAAGCTTATGCTCGCGGATGATCTTCCGGGTCTCCGAATAGCCCGCCCCACCCGGTGCTTTCACACGAATCCACGAGGGTTTCTTCGGTTGTTCCTGATCAGGGCGATGCGCCTTTTCGGGATGGCGCTGTTCGGGGATCTTCAGGTCGCGCAAGGCAGTCTCCTCCGGAATTTGCGGCTCTCTACCACAGCTTCACGACAAAAGGAATTCCACCTGCGCAACACCGCTCTTCGCTAGAAGCAACCCTCAGCCGATCAAATTCGCCTCGCGCCCCAACCCCGCGTAATGCCGC
>RFUP01000725.1 GCA_009922885.1 Paracoccaceae bacterium | reverse complement strand
GGATATGGTCCATTGGGAATTTTCCTGTGATTGGAAGAGCGGACAAAAAGCTGCCCGCTCCGTGTGGGATCGCATGCGACTAACCTGCGCGGTAGCTGCGGCAAACCAGCGCGGGCCGGTCGGTTTCTTCGAGGGCCTGGCCGATGCACTCGCACGAGGTGCTGTCGCTGATATGCCAAGTTTGCCAGCCCTCTCCGCCCGCGTGCAGGCCCGCGATGGTGCGGGCGCTGCTGGTGTCGGGCGCGATGACGACGCAGGATTCGTCGGAGCCGCGGCGCTTGAGGTGGTAGAGGTAAAGCATCAGTTGGCTCCGGTCCCGGTGTCCGCTGGACGGGTGAAGTATTCGATGAGCTGCTCGGGCGTCATGCGGCGGACAGCGCGGGTGGCTTCGATGTCGCGCAGGAGCGCGCGGCGCTCGAACGGGGCGATCTGCTGGGCAAGTTCTTCGAGCCAAGTTTCGTGGGTCATTCTTCTGCCTCCCAAAAGCCAAAGGCAGCGCCGTCGCCGGGATGCGCCCCAAAGTAGTGGCCAGCCGGTGCCGTGGAGGCGAGTGCGTCTATTAGATCATGCACAAGCCCTGCTTCGCCTTCTTCCGGCGCAAACGCACTGCGGCAATATTCGTAGGCCCAGCGGTCCCGGTCGGTGCAATAAATTTCGGCTTCCTGCAATACGGCGAGATACTCTACGCGCGGCGCCAGCGCGTAGGCAAACGCGGGGATCAAGTCTGCGGGGCTAAGCGTGCCTGAGATAACTTGCATTTGGTGGTCTCCTGCGTCGGGGATCAGCCGTCCCCAGATTACTGAATGATACGTGCTTCGCGGGAACCGTGCCGCATGACGTAGGTATTATCCGAAACTTGGCCGTGAACAGGGTTCCCAAAGCGACCGTTCACTACCCACTTGTGCGCGGCATTGAAAGCGACGCGCAGTGTCGGAAATTCCGCCTTCGTCCCATCGTTGTATTCTACAGTGAATGTTGGCATTTTATTCTCCAGGTTTGGTGGTTTCGGCGGGAACGCAATCCCGCCATGACACCATACACGACCGGGCGGGAAAGTCAATGACGCGACCCAGCCGGTATGGCGCGGAAGCTTCGCTTCCTGGGGGAGCTTACGGGGTATTAAGGTATGGCGCTAAGGTCTTCTTGGATTCTGAAAAGGGCGGTTTGCGACATGCCTTCGGCGGGCCGGCCGAGCCATA
>RFUP01000724.1 GCA_009922885.1 Paracoccaceae bacterium | reverse complement strand
TCGGCGAGCGGATTGGACGGGTCATAGATCCGTTCCAGTTCCGACTGGCTTAGCGCCACGCGCCCCGTTTGCACCATGCCCGCCTTGTCGCCCCGCGTGAGGGTTTCGAAACTGGCGGTTTTGGCGCGATAGCCGGGCGTGTCGGCATTGGCGATATTTTCGGACAAGAGCCGAAGCCGATCTGACTGGGCACGCATCGCGGAGGCCGAAATCCCGAGGGCGGATTTGAAATCAGTCATTCCGCACCTCCTTACCGCCGCCCAAGGCTGGCGCGCAGAAGGCTCATCGAGCTTTTGTAAATCGCGATCGCCCGCTCGTGTTGGCGCTGCGTATCGATGGCCTCCACCATTTCGGTTTCCAGATCGACCGTATTGCCATTGGGCGAGGCGGCCACCCCGCGGCGCTCGATCACATCGAAATCCCAACTGCCCTGCGCCTGTGCTTCGCGCGGCATGGTAAACGGCGCCACATCGAGTGCGCGATATCCGGGCGTATCACTGTTCGCCATATTGCGGGCGACCACCGCTTGGCGGATCCCCGCATGACGGGTGAGGGCCGAAGCCGCCTGAAACACTTTTAAATCTGCAAACATGGATTTTCCTCGGTTGCTTCAACCAAGGCTTAACCGTGATTCCTTTAAAAACCGTTTGCAGAAGATTTTTGGAGAGTTCGATGCAAACCCTGCCCAATAGCCTTATCGGCAATCTCGCCATGCAAAGCCCCATCCGTTCGGTTGGTCGGGTGTTGGCGGTGGAAGGTGGTGTGCTCCGCATTCGCGGGCTGGAACAGGTGGCGGCGCTGGGCGACCAACTGTTCGTCAAGCGCCGGGATGGCCGGGTTCTGGGGGGTGAAGTGCTCTCGATTCAGTCCGATCACCTTCTCATGCTGCCCGATGCCTTGCCTGATGGCGTGTGCCTTGGGGATCGCGTTTCACATATGCCGGAGCGGGGAATCGCGCCTTGCGATCAGTGGATCGGTCGCGTGATTGATCCCTACGGCCAGCCGCTGGATGGGCGCACGCTTGCGCAAGGATCCCTGCAGCGCCCGGTGCGCGCCGAGCCGCCGCCGGCCGCCCTGCGGCGAAGGCTTGGGGGACGGTTGGAAACCGGGCTGGCATGTTTCAATACGCTCCTGCCGCTGGTTCAGGGCCAACGCATGGGGCTTTTCGCCGGATCTGGCATTGGAAAATCGCGGCTCTT
>RFUP01000723.1 GCA_009922885.1 Paracoccaceae bacterium | reverse complement strand
GGCCAAGTTGCACTACAATGTCTTCGACCACGCCTTTCTGCGCGTGTTCTGGACCAATTTCTGGCCCGTGGCACCGGGTGTCTGGCGGTCCAACCAGCCGACCCACCGCCGCTTTCAGCGCTATGCAGCCATGGGCATACGCAGCGTGATCAACCTGCGCGGCGAAGACAAACACGCCCATTACCTGTTCGAACAGGAAAGCTGCGAGACCCTTGGGCTGACCTTGCTCAACGCCAAGCTCTGGGCACGCGAAGCCGCGCCACGCCGCCGGATCATCCATGTGATCGATACTTTGCGTTCCGCCGAACGCCCGCTGATGTTTCATTGCAAATCCGGCGCCGACCGCGCAGGTTTTGTCGCGGCGCTGTACCTGATGGTCTTTGAAAACCAACCCGTTAGCGTTGCCCGGCGCCAGTTGGGCCTGAAATATATCCACCTCGATTTCACCAAGACAGGCGTGCAGGACTATGTGCTGGACGTCTATGCCGCACGCCTGAACCTTGGCGAAATCAGCTTCGAGGACTGGATTCGTCTCGAGTACCGCGCAAAGGTGATCCAGAACGGCTGGGACAACCGCATCTCTGCCAAGGACACTGCACAGGCGCTGAAACCCGCATGAACGATCGCGACACGACCAAGACACGAGGCGGCGCAACTGCCCCACAGGCGCGGTCATGGCCCCTGTTCGTCTGGCTCTGGCGCGGGTACCTGCGGCGGTATGCCGGGCTCATGGCAATCGCCATGCTGTTCATGGCAATCGAAGGATCTATGTTCGGGCTGCTCAGTTACATGATGAAGCCGATGTTCGACGAGGTCTTCGTCGGCGGCAACCCCGATGCGCTGGTCTGGGTGGGCATCACCGTGTTCGCGATCTTCACCTTGCGGGCCTTTGCCTCGGTGATCCAAAAAGTGCTGCTGACCCGCGTATCCCAGATGTCCATCGGGGATCTGAGACTGGCGCTTCTGGAGCACCTCATGCGGCTCGACCCCGGATTTCACCAGATGCATGGCCCCGGCTACCTGATCCAGCGGGTCGAAGGCGACGTCGGCGCCATAACCAAGGTCTGGACCACCTTGGTAACCGGTGCCGGGCGCGACGTGGTGGCGCTGGTGTCGCTGTTCGGCGTCGCCCTTGCCATCGACTGGCGCTGGACGCTGGTGGCCCTGCTCGGCGCGCCTTTGCTGGTGCTGCCCACATT
>RFUP01000722.1 GCA_009922885.1 Paracoccaceae bacterium | reverse complement strand
GCTGCCGCACCACGACCACAGCGGCAGCCTGATCACACCGGCCCTGATCGACTGCCACACCCACATTGTCCATGGCGGCAACCGCGCCCGTGAATTCGAGATGCGGCTGAACGGGGCCAGCTATGAAGAGATCGCCCGCGCCGGGGGTGGCATCGTCTCCACCGTTGCGGCCACGCGCGGGGCCTCCGAGGCGGAGTTGCTGCAAAGCGCCCTGCCCCGCATCGACGCGCTGATCGCCCAGGGCGTCGGCACGGTCGAGGTCAAGTCGGGTTACGGCCTCGATACCGAGACAGAGTTGAAGATGCTGCGCGTCGCCCGTGCCCTCGGGAAGGAACGCCCGATCACGGTGGTCACCAGCTTCCTTGGCGCACATGCTGTGCCGAAGGGTCGCGATGCGGACAGCTACATCGACGAGATCTGCATTCCGGCGCTGCGCGCGGCCTATGCCGAAGGCCTCGTTGATGCGGTGGACGGATTTTGCGAAGGCATCGCCTTTGACACGCTGCAGATCGCGCGGGTTTTCGATGTGGCCCGGGATCTGGGTCTGCCGGTCAAACTGCATGCGGAACAGTTGAGCCATCTGGGCGGCACAGCGCTTGCGGCCCAGTACAAGGCCCTGTCTGCCGACCATGTGGAATATGCCACCGAGGCAGACGCCAGGGCGCTGGCCGCCTCCGGCACCGTCGCCGTACTGCTGCCGGGCGCCTTCTACACGATCCACGAAACCGAAGTGCCCCCTGTTCACGCCCTGCGCGACCACGGCGTGCCGATAGCCGTGGGCACCGACTGGAACCCCGGATCGTCGCCTCTGGGCTCCTTGTTGCTGGCGATGAACATGGCCTGCACGCTGTTCCGCCTGACCCCGGCAGAGGCGCTGGCCGGGACAACCCGCAACGCGGCGCGCGCCCTCGGTCTGAAGGATCGCGGCATCATCGCCCCGGGCATGCGCGCCGATCTTGCCATCTGGAACGTCGGCGATCCCGCCGAACTCGCCTATGGCATCGGGATCAACCCGCTGCACAGCCGTATGTTTGGAGGTGCCCTGTGACGATTAACCTGGTCCCTGGCGCTGCCACATTGCTGCAACTGGAACGCCTGTGGCGGAGCGACGATGCGGTGACGCTGGACCCATCGGCCCGGGCGGATGTTGAAGCGTCAGCTGTGCTGATCGCCGCGGCGGCGCGGGGCGACACGCCGGT
>RFUP01000721.1 GCA_009922885.1 Paracoccaceae bacterium | reverse complement strand
TTGCCCAAGATTTCTGGCACAACCCAATGGCGAATGTGAGTGTGGCTTCAACGAGCCGTTTCAGTTGTACCAAAAGGCGGTGCGTGGTGGCTGACGAAATCTGGCACACTTCGGAGCGCAATATGTCGGGACTTCAGGAGTAACCACCCCACTATGGCCACGCCGAACCCAAAACGCATTTTTGATCGCGCCGTTGAGCTGGTCAAAGGTGGTGCCCGAAAAGAGGCTGAAGCACTCTGTCGAGAGGCTCTGGACAACGACCCGGACGACATCAATTTTGTTGCCCTGCTGGGTTGGATACTCGCCGAGAGCAACCAACTGGAGGAGGCAGCAGCGATGCTTGGGCGTGCCGTGCGCACCACGCCGGGTCACGGTAAAGCCCAGGAGGACCTCGGTACGGTCCTGCTCAATCTGAACCGGCCCGCAGAAGCCATCCAACATTTGGAACGAGCACAGGAACTGCGCCCACCCCGCGCCGCGCTGTTTGCCAAACTGGGAGGTGCCTACCAAAAACTGGGTCGGGCCACGGAGGCAGATGCGGCACTCAAACGGGCGGCTGAGTTGTCTCCGGTTCAGGCCAAACTCGAGGAAGCGACCCGCCTCTTCGTGAGCGGCAAGTTCCGCGAAGCGGAAAAGCTCACCCAGGCGCTGGTTCGGGAAAACCCGGACAACGTCAATGCGGCGCTGCTCCTGGCGCGGATCGCCATCATGGCCAGATAGGCCATCATGTCATTCTCGCCCAGAAACCCGCGCATCGCGCTCAGCATCTGAGCCGCCGCGCCATTGGGGCCGCGCCGCACATCCTGAAACGCCTCTTCGGCCGCGTCGCCCCAATGCCATGTGTCGTTGAACGCCTCGATCTGGGCGGCGCTGCCCGACCCGTCGGGGGCCTTGAACAGCTGGTTGTAGCTGGCGTTCGAATTGAACGGCGGATCAAGATAGATCAGATCCACATGTTCCGCGGGCAGGCTGCGCAGAACATGCAAATTGTCGCCATAATACAGATGGTTCATCGGTCCACGACCCCACTCGTTACACGCGCACCTGCGCCCCGTTTACACGGCCCAAGCTTAGCCCGCGCTGTGCGCCCGCGCCAAGCCCGAACGGGCTCAGCCCCATCGATAAATCGAATCCTTCTAAGAGCGGACAGGATACGAATCTACGCGGACATCCGGTGCCGCCGATTGCGCCCGCTGTAG
>RFUP01000073.1 GCA_009922885.1 Paracoccaceae bacterium | reverse complement strand
CGCGGCTTCTACGCCAACGTGGGCCAGTGGCAGACCCATGTGAACTCGGTTGCCGTGCCCTATCGCAGCCCGCAAGGGGATACGCCGCTTCTGGTGTTCAACCTTGGTGGCCCGGCCTATGTGCTGGGCAAGGAGCGGTTGGAAGCGGAATTGGGGCCGAAGCTTTTGCAGATGGTCAACACGGTCGCCCGCATCGGGTGAGAGGCATTCTTCGGAGAGGCGCCGCCTGAGCGTAGCGAAGGCTGCATGGCGCCTCACCGAGCGCCCGTCCGCCCCCCGGGCGTGCGCTTCGCGCTGTTAACCGCCCGCGGACGGTCACACGGAGAGGCTAGCGCTCCCGCCAATCCGGTTTCGCTTCAATGCCCTGTCGTGTTCGAGAACACGTTGATCACCACGATCCCCGCCGCGATCATCGCCAGCCCCAGCACAGCGGGCATATCGAGGCGCTGCTTGAACACGGCCCAGCCAATCGCGGAAATCAGCACGATCCCGAGGCCCGACCAGATCGCATAGGCAATCCCTACGGGCATCACCCGAAGCACCTGCGCCAGAAGCCAGAATGAGGCAAGGTAGGCTGCCCCCGTGCCCACAGAAGGCCAAAGCCGCGTGAACCCTGCCGATTGCTTCAAAAGCGAGGTTCCCACCACTTCGAAGCCGATTGCGGCCACGAGCATCATCCAGATCTTCACCATGTCACACCTCTCGCGCGCCAGCCTACCCGCACCGTGCGCCCTCCGCCAGATGCCGCACAAGCCTTGTGCGGAGATCCCGCACTTGCCGCCTCTGGCATATCGCCGGATGCAGGCTTAGGTTCTCGACAAATATTCTGTGGAGCGTGAACATGACTGACACCTACACCCCCCCGAAAGTCTGGAAATGGGATGTGCCCTCGGGCGGGCAATTCGCCTCGATCAACCGCCCTACCTCTGGCGCGACGCATGACAAGGAGCTGCCCGTCGGCAAGCACCCGTTCCAGCTTTACTCGCTGGCCACGCCGAACGGCGTGAAAGTCACGGTGATGTTCGAGGAACTGCTTGCCGCGGGCCACACAGGCGCGGAATACGATGCATGGATCATCAAGATCGGCGATGGTGACCAGTTTGGTTCCGGCTTCGTTGAAGCGAACCCCAACTCGAAGATCCCCGCGCTGGTGGATCGTTCGGGGGCCGAGCCTGTGCGCGTGTTCGAAAGCGCCTCGATCCTTCTGCACCTTGCCGAGAAATTCGGAGCCTTCCTGCCCAAGTCCGGCCCCGCGCGCACCGAAACGCTCAACTGGCTTTTCTGGCAGATGGGCTCCGCGCCTTACCTTGGCGGTGGCTTCGGGCATTTCTACAAATACGCCCCCGAAAAGTGGCAATACCCGATCGACCGTTTCACCATGGAAACCAAGCGCCAGATGGACGTGCTGGACAAGCTGCTCGCCACCCGCCCCTATATCGCGGGCGAGGAATATTCGATTGCCGATATGGCGATCTGGCCGTGGTATGGCCAAGTGGCGCTGGGCACCGTTTATGACGCAGCCGAGTTCCTCGATACGGCCTCCTACACCCACCTGATGGCCTGGGCCGAGAAGATCGCCGCGCGCCCGGCCGTGCAGCGGGGCCGCATGGTGAACCGTGCGTTCGGGGAGCCATCGTCGCAGCTTCACGAGCGTCACGACGCCTCGGATTTCGACACCAAGACCCAAGACAAGATCGGCGGCTGATCCGCCCTTGCCGCGCGGTGGCGTAAGGCTTCCGCGCGGCGTTTACGTCATGACGCAAGCCATACGCTTGCCAGACGCAATCCATACGCTTCGGAAACGGGAATTCGAGAGGTTAACAGGCTGGAATTGCGCTGAAATCAGCTCCGCAGCCCGGTTTCCTTCAACATCCCCCGCCGCTTCGCCTCATAGTAATACCCCCGCGCATACCACTGCACCGCGCGGTCGTGCGAACCGTCGGAAAGCAGCCACGCGCCGCGCAGGTATTTCACCGCATATTTGAGGTTCGTTTCGGCATCGAGAAGGCCTTCGGGCCTGCCCTGATAGCCCATGCCGCGCGCAGTGGCGGGAAGGATCTGCATCAGGCCATAGTAAGGCCCGTTCCGCGCTGCCGGATTATGCGTGCTTTCCCGCTTCACCACACGGTGCACGAGTTCCACAGGCACCTCGTGAAGGGCCGCGTATTTCTCGATCAGCCCGCGCAATTCCGGGGTTTCGTTGGGGTAGAGCGGAGGGTTGAACGTGGTCGGAGCGGAAACAAACGACACCCTGTCACTCCCGCCACACGCCGCCAGAAAGCCACAAAACACAAAGATCAGAAACGCACGCACGAAAGCTCTCCGCGAAAGGTTTCGGCAGATGAACCACGCGGCAAGGCCCTCTCGCAAGCGGGCAGATCAACCATAGGCGGAAGGCCGCTAGCGCATCGGCAAAAGGGTGCCTCACGCGCCCCAGTTGGCATCCTGCATCTCGCGCAGGCGGCTGGCGGTGCGCTCGAATTCGAACACGCCTTCGCCCTCGACATAGAGCATCTCCGGTTCGGCTTTCGCCGACGCGATGAGCCGCACCTTTGCCTCGTAGAGCGCGTCGATCATGGTCACGAAGCGCTTGGCCTCGTTGAAGTTCGAGCGCGAAAGGCGCGGAATATCTTCAAGGATCAGCACCTTAACCGCATCGGCAATGGCAAGGTAATCCCCCGGCCCCAAGGGCTGGCCACAGAGATCGTGGAACGCGGCGCGCGCCACACCGTTGCGGTAGGCGGGAATATCCACGCGCCGCCCCTTCACGGTGATATGCAAGGGCGAGGCTGGCCCCTTCCCGGTCATGTCTTCCCAGATCGACTGGATCGCCGCGCGCGACGCTTCGTTCGACGGCGCGAACCACACCTTCTCGCCGGCCAGTCGATTCTGGCGGTAATCCGTGGGGCTCGCCATTTCCACCACCGCCATCTTCTCTTTCAGAAGCGCGATGAAGGGCAGGAATAGCTGGCGGTTCAGCCCGTTCTTGTAGAGGTCATCCGGCACGCGGTTCGACGTGGTCACGATCGCCACGCCGCCCTTCATGAGCGCTTCGAACAAACGCCCGACGATCATCGCGTCGGTGATATCGGTGATCTGCATTTCGTCGAAGGCAAGGCAGCGCACTTCGGCGATCACTTTCGCCGCCACAGGGGCCAGCGCATCCTGCACATTCTGGGCCCGCGCGGCGTGGAGGCCTGCGTGGATTTCCTGCATGAAGGCGTGGAAATGCACCCGCCGAACCGGCACGTCGAGGCTCTCGACGAAGAGGTCCATCATCATGGATTTCCCGCGCCCGACCCCACCCCAGAGGTAAAGCCCTTTCGGCGCTTCCGGTGCCGACCGTCGGAAAAACCCTTTCTTAACGGGTTTCGCCAATTCTTCCCGAATGCGCTCGAATTCCGGAAGGATCGCGCGCTGTGCGTCATCTGCGCGGATGGTTCCGGCAGCAAGGCGCGCTTCGTAAAGGTCGGTCATCGTTGTCATAGGCTTCAAATAGCGCGGCAAATGGAAATGCGGAAGGGAGATTGACCTTTTCCAAAGAAAGGAGAAGGGTTCGCGGGCGCACAGGAGAGGCTCCCATGGAACGTAACCAGTCTATCTTCACACCCGTTCTGATCGCCGGCTGTGTCGTGATCCTCATTTCTTTCGCGGTCCGCGCCTCGTTCGGCGTGTTCCAGATCCCGATTGCCAATGAATTCGGCTGGCCGCGCGCGGAATTCTCGCTCGCCATCGCGATCCAGAACCTCGCTTGGGGTTTTGGCCAACCGATCTTCGGTGCCTTTGCCGAACGCTTGGGCGACCGCCGCGCGCTGATCCTCGGCGCACTCACCTATGCTCTGGGTCTCGTGCTCACGGCCTATAGCACCACCCCGTTCGAGCAGCAGGCCTATGCGTGGCTCGTGGGCTTCGGCGTGGCAGGCACGGGCTTTGGGGTGATCCTTGCCGTTGTGGGGCGCGCCTCGACCGCCGAGAACCGCTCGATGTCTTTGGCAATCGCCACCGCTGCCGGATCGGCGGGGCAGGTTGTTGGTGCGCCGCTCGCTGAAGGGCTTTTGGCGGTGATGCCGTGGCAGATGGTGTTCGTGGTCTTCGCGGGCATGATCATCGCTTCGCTTCTGGCGCTGCCCTTCATGCGCGCGCCTGTGGCTGCCACCAAGGCCGAGCTTGAGGAAAGCATGGGCACGATCCTGAAGCGCGCCTTCAAGGATCCGTCTTATACACTGATTTTCCTCGGCTTTTTCTCCTGCGGTTACCAGTTGGCCTTCGTCACCGCGCACTTCCCAGCTTTCGTGACCGAAATGTGCGGCCCGATCATGGCGGACGGTATCCTGCATTCCCTTGGCGTAACCACCACCTCCGCCTTGGGCGCGGTTTCCATCTCGATCATCGGTCTTGCGAATATCGCAGGCACGCTCACGGCAGGCTGGCTCGGTAAGAAATATTCGAAGAAATACCTGCTTGCGGGCATCTACGCAGGGCGCACGCTGATTGCGGCATGGTTCATCATGGTGCCGATGACACCCGCGACCGTGCTGATTTTCTCGGCCCTCATGGGCTCGCTCTGGCTGGCCACCGTGCCGCTCACCTCGGGCCTCATCGCGCATCTCTACGGGCTGCGCTACATGGGCACGCTTTACGGCATCGTTTTCTTCTCGCACCAGTTGGGCAGCTTCCTCGGCGTCTGGCTCGGGGGGCGGATGTATGATGCTTACGGCAGCTACACCGCAGTCTGGTGGGTTGGTGTGGCGGTTGGAGCCTTCTCGGCAGTGGTGCACCTGCCGGTGAGAGAGAAACTGGTGTGCGCTCAGCCCGCCTGATCGAAAGCCGCGATCACCTCTTTGGTGTGGGTATAGGGCAGGCCGTGGCCTGCCCCTTCGATCACCGCATGGCGCGCGTTGGGGTTCCATTCGGCCAGCACATCGCGACGGCTCAAGGGAATGGTGCGATCCACGTCACCCCAGACCGCCAGCACCGGAACCTTGCCAGAAATCGCTTTGTGATCCGCCTCTTGGCGCTCCGAGAGGATGCCGCGCAGCGATGACAGCACCGCAGGCACAAAGCCTCGGCGCGTCAGTTCGTTCTGCTGGTAATCGACGATGCCCGGAACAGACGACGGCAAGGCGCGCTCCGCTTCGGTGCCCTTCCGATGCCCGCGCGGGAAAAGCGTGAGCATCAACCAGTCTCCGATCATGGGCAGTTTCGTGAGCCGCGCAACGCGCCCCAATTCGTGCCCCATCCCTGCAGGCGCAAGCAGCACCAAACGCCCTACGCGCGACGGGTTTTCAGCGGTGAAGGCCGTGGAAATCGCCCCACCCATCGAATAGCCGACAAGGGTAAAGCCATCCTCCACGCCCTCATGCGCGAGGATTTCCTTCAAATGTGTCAGGAAGAACGCGCGGTCCTGAAGCCCGCGCACTGTATCGGAAAATCCGCGCCCGAAATGATCGTAAGCAAGCACGCGATAGCCGCGCGCGCCCAACGCTTCCGCCAACCCTTCCCAGACTCGCGACGGCGTTGTCAGCCCGTGCACGCACACCGCCACGGGCCCGCTTTCCGCACCCATCCAACGGATGTGGGTTTTGCCTTGGGAGAGCGCCGCGATCTTGCCGGGGGCCGCGCGCCGCGCTGCATCGTTCATCGGGTGCCGCATCGCCTCTTTGGCGAAGGGCGCGCCAACAAGCGCGGCAAGGGCGGCCCAGCCGATCATGCGCGGAACCGGTCGAGGATGTAGCGCGCGGTCATCAGGTCGAGATGCGCACCACCACCGTTCTTGAAGAGCGTGATCTCGTCATCCGAGCGGCGCACCATGCTCTCCATCTCGTAGTAATCCGCCAGCACGTCATCCCGCACGATCTTGCCTTCCGCGAGCGGGATTTTCAGCTCGCCGATATGGCCGATGGTGGTGTCGAAACTATCGACGAAAATCCGCGAGCGGCGCAGCGCCTCATCGTCGACCTCGCGCATGTCGGGGCGGTAAGCGCCAATCAGATCAACGTGTTGGCCGGGTTGCAGCCATTCGCCTTTCAGATTGGGTTCGGTCGCCATCGTGGCCGAGGTGATGATATCGGCCTCTTTCACCGCCCGTTCCAGATCTTCGGCCACGGCCATGCCGGGCACTGTCTGCGCCAGCGCCGCGGCATTGGCGGTGGTCCGGCTCCAGACAGTGAACCGCACCTCGGGGAAGGCCGCGGAATAGGCATCAACCAGCGAGCGCGCCACAGTGCCGGACCCGATGATGAGGATCTTGCGGCTGTCCTTGCGGGCGAGGCGGCGGGCACCCAAAAGGCTGTCGCCCGCGGTTTTCCATTTGGTCACGAGGTGGAAATCCACCAAGGCTTCCAACGCCCCGTCGCTATCGCGATAAAGCGTGACACCGCCGTTGATCGTGGGTTCATTGCGGGCCGCATTGCCGGGGAAGATGGTGGCGGACTTAACCGCCAACCCCAGCCCATCAATCCACGCGGCGCGGTTCAGAAGCGTATCCTTACCGCGATAGAGGAAGGTATCCGCGATCTCCGCCTTCGGGAGCTTATGGCCTGCCGCCAGAGCATCGGTCAGGCCGATCCAGTCAAGCCGCGCTTCGCCTTCCGCAAACGGGATTATCGTGATGCTCATTGCGCTTCCTCCTCGGTCAGAAGCCCTGCTTCGACCAGTGCTTTGGCCCAGCCTTCGGGCCCTTCAAACAGATGGGTTTGCCAGCCGCGCGCCTTGGCGACGGCGATATTCTCGGCCCGATCATCGGTGAAGAGAAGCCGCGAACGCAAGACGCCCGTTGCCTCTTCCAAGGCCTCGTAAATCTCCACATCCGGCTTCGCCACGCCGATCCGGCCAGAAATCACGGACCCGTCGAACTCGGTCAGGAACGGGTGATCCTCGCAGGAGATATCGAAAGGCTCCTCGCCGAAATTCGACAGCGCCCAGACTGGAATGCCTTTGGCGCGGAGCGCGCGTAGAAGGCGGACAGAATGCGCGATCACGCCTCCGGTGAGTTTAGACCAGTCTTCTACCCACATCCTGAGTTCGGGTTCGAAGTCAGGGTAATCCTCGGCGGCTTCAAGAATGGTCGAAAACCGCGCGCCCTCGTCCACCTTGTGGTGGATCCGGTGGATCGGCACGGCGTTGAAAAAGGCCTTCGTGCGTTCGGCCCCGACAACGCGGGAAAAGTAGGCTTCAGGTTGCCATTCGACCAGCACGTTGCCGATGTCGAACACGACGATTTCCGGTTTCATTTCATCCCCTTCGCCGCGCGCACGGCGCGTTCCAACGCATCGAGGAAACGCGAGCGATCGGCCTTTGTAAAGGCCTTGCCGCCGCCTTGCCGGAAGGGATCGGACGCGCGCAGATCGGCCATCAGGTCGCGCATCGCCAGCGCTTCACGCACGTTCGATTCCGTGAGCGGTTCGCCGTTGTGTTTGATCACCTTCGCCCCCGTAACCACGCATTTCGCGGCCAAGGGTATATCGCCCGTTACCACCACATCGCCCGGTCCGGCACGTTCAGCGATCCACATATCCGCCACATCCGGCCCGTCCGGCACGATCACCATTTCCACAAGCGGGTTCTGCGAGGGGCGTAGCCCACCGTTCGAG
The DNA here is from genome assembly GCA_009922885.1 of Paracoccaceae bacterium. Classification (GTDB taxonomy): domain Bacteria; phylum Pseudomonadota; class Alphaproteobacteria; order Rhodobacterales; family Rhodobacteraceae; genus UBA9554. The sequence continues at coordinate 1,288 of RFUP01000073.1, read as the reverse complement.
ACGAAGAAAATCTTCAACCCGTGCCGCGTGGCGACGCGCTCGGCTTCTTCCTTCACGGGGCAGGCATCAGCGTCGACGTAGATCATAGCGGCGCTCCTAGCCGGATCAGGTTTCCGTCAGGATCGAGCACCGCCAGTTCCCGCATGCCCCATGGCTTGTCTTCTATGCGGAGAAGGCGGGGAATGCCCGTTTCCGGTAGGCCAAGGCTCCCCCATTCCGCATCGAGCGCCGACGGGTCGTTGAGCCTCAGATAGGCCCCAGCATAGCACGCCTCGGGCGTGTGGTTTGGCGCGGCGAAGAAGTGCAACTCCACGCCCTCGCGTGCAAGGATCATGTATTCGGGGTAGGTGCTCAGGGTGTTGAACCCCAAGCGCGCCCAGAAGCTGTGGGTCGCTGCGAGGTCGCTGCTGGGCAGGATCGGGCAGGCGGATGTGAGGTTCACGCGTAAAGCGCCTCTGCGTGGAAGCCGATGTGTTCTTCGATGAAGGTGGAGACGAAGAAATAGCTATGGTCATAGCCGTCTTGCAGGCGCAACGTGCAGGGAATACGGCGCTCCATCGCGGCCATGGCGAGGGCTTCCGGCTTCAGATGACTCATGAACTGGTCCTTCGATCCGGTATCCACCAGAAGCGGGATATCGAGGCCTTCAGCGCGCATCATCAGGGTTGCGTCATGGCGAAGCCAAGCGGTTTCGTCCGGCCCAAGGTAGGCGGCAAGTTGTTTGCGGCCCCAATCGGTGGTCGTCGGATGACAGATCGGCGAGAAGGCCGAAACCGAGCGGAACCGACCTTTAAGCCCCATCGCCAGCGTCAGCGCGCCATGCCCGCCCATCGAATGCCCGGTGATCGACTGGCGCTCCATGTCGAGCGGGAACTCCTTGGCGAGCAGGGCGGGAAGTTCATCCGCGATGTAATCCCACATCCGGAAATGTGCCGCCCACGGCGCTTCGGTGGCGTTGACGTAGAACCCCGCGCCTTGGCCCAGATCATAGGCCGGATCATCCGCCACCCCTTCGCCACGCGGCGAGGTATCCGGGAAGACCAGCGCGATGCCCTGTTCGGCAGCCCATTGCTGCGCGCCGGCTTTGACCATCGCGTTTTCATGGGTGCAGGTGAGGCCCGAGAGATACCAGAGCACGGGAACAGGGCCTTCCGCGGCTTCCTGCGGCAGGAAGAGGCCGAAGGTCATGTCGCAATTCGTGGCCTTCGAGCGGTGCCGATAAACGCCTTGGGTGCCCCCGAACGAGCGGTTTTCCGAAACGGTTTCCATTGAACTCTCCCTTGTGTTT
>RFUP01000720.1 GCA_009922885.1 Paracoccaceae bacterium | reverse complement strand
GCCAGCATACCCAAGATATTTTGGCCGAGCTTGCGGGCCAGCCCCGCCCCGAGGCCCCATAAAGAAAGGACACCCGATGATTTCTGCCGATCAGTTCCAACTGGAAAATCTGGCTCTTCACGCCGACGAGGCGGGCATTGTGACCTTGACGTTGAACCGCCCCGCCAAGCGTAACGCGCTCAATGCCGCGATGGTGGAAGAGTTGATCGAGGTATTCTCGAAACTGCCGCGCATGGGCGCGCGGGCGGTTATTTTACGCGCCGAAGGCCCGCATTTCTGTGCAGGTCTCGATCTGGTTGAACACCACCAAGAAGACCGCAGCCCCGAGGCGTTCATGCATATTTGCCTGCGCTGGCACGAGGCGTTCAATAAGATGGAATATGGCGGGGTTCCGGTGATTGCGGCGCTGAAAGGCGCGGTTGTGGGGGGCGGCTTGGAACTGGCCAGCGCGGCCCATATCCGCGTGGCCGATGCCAGCACCTATTTCGCCCTGCCCGAGGGGCAGCGCGGCCTTTTCACCGGCGGTGGCGCCACGATCCGCGTGGCCGATCTGGTGGGCAAGGCGCGGATGATCGACATGATGCTGACGGGCCGCGTCTACAAAGGCGACGAGGCCATTTCGGTGGGTCTGGCGCAATATCTGGTGCAAGATTCCGAGGCCAAGGCGCTGGAACTGGCGCAGCGGGCTGCGCAAAACCTGCCCCTGACCAATTTCGCCATCTGCAGCGCCATCAGCCATATGCAGAACATGTCATCGCTGGATGCAGCCTATGCCGAGGCCTGCGTGGCGGGTATCGTCAACACCCAAGCGCCCGCACGTGCGCGCCTGCAGGCCTTTGCCGACAAAACCGCCGCGCGCGTGCGCCCGGATTAAGCCAAATTGGCGGCCTTGCGGGCCAGCGCGGTGATCTCTTCCCACGCGCCGGCCTGCACCAATTGGGCGGGGGCCACCCAGCTGCCGCCCACGCAGGCCACATTGGCCAGCGCCAAAAAGCTGGCGGCATTGGCTGCATCGATGCCGCCGGTTGGGCAAAACTGCACCAAAGGCAGCGGCCCGGCCAAAGATTTCAACGCCGCCACCCCGCCTACGGCTTGGGCGGGAAAAAACTTTTGTATCAGATAGCCGCGCTCGGCCAAGGCCATCACCTCGCTGGCGGTGGCGGCGCCCGGCAGCAGGGGCAGGGGGGTGCTGGCCGCCGC
>RFUP01000719.1 GCA_009922885.1 Paracoccaceae bacterium | reverse complement strand
CGGCGCTGACGCTAGATCGCGAACAGCTGGAAGGCGCGATCAAAATGCTGGATATGGATATCTTGCAAGCGCGGCTGGACCTCAAAGAAACCTTTCCCAGCTGCAAGCAATATCAGCGGCTGCATAAAATGTTTTTGGGCGCGCTATTGGCCATGCAGCACGCTTAGGCGTTCCACAACACCCGGCCCAAGGGGGCAATGTCGTAGCCGGGCATCGCGGCTGCGCGCTTTGCAAAAGCGGCTGATTGGCAAAAGGCGAACAGCCCCTGCATGGCAGGTTCAAACCATGCTTTGCGGTCAACCAAAATGGCATATTCTTCGGTGATAACGGGTAAGAAATGCAGGCCAAACGTATCGGCCACCGCCGCCAGCCCAAAGGCTGCATCGGCATCGCCGCGGCGGATGTGTTCAAGGATCTCGCGGTGTTCGCGGGTCGAGCGTTCCGGCAGGGCACGCAGGCGCAGGGTGACGATGCGGGCGCGGTGGACCTGATCGCAGACCGCTTCGACGATGCGCCGCAGGCGCTGGTTGCCGTTCAGGTCGAGAAGATGCATGTGAAAGCGGTCGTCGGCTTCGGCCCATGCGTCGAGATCGCCCGCCGGGAGGGCTGCACCGTCTTCGCCCACGGCGCCACCGGCAAGGGCAACGACCAGTGCCGGTTTCAGCTGGCCGCGGAGGCCCTCGACCCCGGCATCGAGATCCTCGCCCCCTGGCGGATCGCCTCGTTCCGGGAGCGGTTTCCGGGCCGCAAGGAGATGATCGAGTTCTGCGAAGCCAAGCAGATCCCCGTCAAAGCCTCCAAGGACAAGCCCTACAGCTCCGACGAAAACTGCCTCCACACCAGCTACGAGGCCGGTCTCCTCGAGGATCTCACCACCGACGGCTTTGCCCTGGTGGAGTTCGGGATGACCGTCTCTCCGCAGGCTGCCCCGGACGAGCCCGAGACGGTGGCGATCGAGTTTGCCGCCGGCGTGCCGGTGGCGGTCAACGGCCGGCGGCTGCCGCCGCACGAGATCGTGCTTTTGCTCAACGAGATCGGCGGCCGCAACGGCGTCGGCCGGACCGACATCGTCGAGAATCGGCTCGTCGAGCAGATGACGCTCGATCGCGACCTGGTCCACCTCCGCGACCGGCTCTCGCCCGAGGTTGCCGAGAGCGTCTACTACGGCTTCTGGTACTGCGCGAAGATGGATGCCCTGTT
>RFUP01000718.1 GCA_009922885.1 Paracoccaceae bacterium | reverse complement strand
TCCTCGCAGGCTACGGCCTCGCGCGCTATATCGTCGAATTCGCCCGTCAGGCCGACGCGCAATTCATCACCCCCGAGAACCCGATGGGGCATGTGATCCCAGGCTTTTCGATGGGCCAGCTTCTGTCGCTCCCCATGATCCTCATCGGCCTCGCCCTGATCCTGCGGTCGCGCCGCGCATGAGCCTGAAAGCCGAACTCCTCGCCCGCATCGCTGCCACTGGCCCCATGACGCTCGGCGATTACATGGCCGAGTGCCTCCTGCACCCGCGCTACGGCTATTACACCACCCGAGACCCCTTGGGTGCGGCGGGCGATTTCACCACGGCCCCCGAAATTTCCCAGATGTTTGGCGAGCTTATCGGCCTTACGCTTGCCCAAAGCTGGCTCGACCAAGGCGCGCCCTCCCCCGTCACTTTGGCCGAACTCGGCCCCGGTCGCGGCACCCTGATGGCCGACATTCTCCGCGCCACCGCCCGCGTCCCCGGCTTCCACGCGGCCGCCCGCATTACCTTGATCGAGGCCTCGCCTACCCTCCGCGCCGAACAGGCCCGCCGCCTGCCCACCGCCGCTTGGGTCGATACCGTCGCGCATCTCTCCACCGACCAGCCGCTCTTCCTCGTGGCGAACGAGTTCTTCGACGCCCTCCCCATCCGCCAATTCCACCGTGCCCAAGGCGAAGAGTGGCGCGAAGTGGTGATCGGTGCCGAAGGCGAGGCACCAGCAAGCACTCCGGCAACATCAGAGGCGTCAACAGAGTCTGAAGCTGCGCCTGCCGCTGCCGCACCTGAAAAAGAAGGAGGTGAACCTTTAATCCCCCAACTTGGGTCGATCGACGACTACGGCAGTGAGTTGGCGGAATACATCGTCTGGTTCTGCTCTGACGGAGTCCTTCATTCCGACGATGAGATCTTCGAGGCTGTCTTCAGCAAGCTTCCCTTCAGTCGTCGAGGCGCCCGAATCGTCAGCCGCATTGAAGACGAGATAAAGCAGTTGAGAGCTCTTGGAAGAATTATTTGATCTGACGACTCAATGAGTCATCGGCAGGGTTCGGTACCTTCGGGTAAAAGGACAACGCCCTTCATAGTGGCCATTTGGCCTCGACCATAACGAAGGAGATCAGCGATGACAAAAAGAACCGCTTGAACCTGATGTTCCTGATGAACCACTACTTCCTGAAGAGCCAGATGAACCTGAAGTTC
>RFUP01000717.1 GCA_009922885.1 Paracoccaceae bacterium | reverse complement strand
GGTGGCACCAATGCCAGCCTGATTGTGGGAACGCCGCGCTAATGTGGCGGGCTGTCGCCTCGAACGCCATCACGCTGTTGATGGTTGCGCTGTTTTTGCTGGGCGGCGTGGTGATGTGGGGGCAGTCGGAATTTAAGGCCGCTGGGCCGCTGCAGGCGCAAATGTGCCTGCAAGTGCCGCGTGGCAGCACCATGGCGCGTGTCAGCCGCGATTTGCAGGCGGAAGGGGCGATTTCGAATGACGTGATCTTTCGCCTAGGCGCTGATTACACTGAGAAGGCGCAAGATTTGAAGGCGGGCAGTTTCTTGGTGCCGGCGGGCGCGTCTATGGCCGAGATTGTTGATATTATCACGCGCGGCGGTGCGTCGAGCTGTGGCACAGAGGTGGTGTATCGGATCGGCGTGGCGCGGGTGACTTTTGAGCTGCGCGAGCTGGACCCGGCAACCAGCCGATATGTGGAAAAGGCTGAATTTGACCCGGCAGAGGGCGCGGTTCCCGAAGCCTTTCAGCAGGCATCGGCCCAAGCGGGCACACGCCACCGTGTGGCCTTGGCCGAAGGGGTGACCAGCTGGCAGGTGGTTGAGGGGTTGAAGGCCATCGACTTGTTGCAAGGCGAGGTGCCTGAACTGCCCGCCGAAGGGGCGCTGGCGCCCGACAGCTACGAGTTTCAGGCTGGGGATACGCGGGTAGAGTTGCTGGGCCGCATGATAGCGGCGCAAGATGCCATTTTGGCCACAGCATGGGAGGCGCGGGCGCCGGGCCTGCCCCTGGCCAGCCCGGAAGAGGCGCTGATTCTGGCCTCGATCATCGAGAAAGAGACCGCCGTGGCCGAAGAGCGCCGCGTGGTGTCCAGCGTGTTTGTGAACCGCTTAAACCGCGGGATGCGGCTGCAGACCGACCCAACGGTGATTTACGGCATCACCCAAGGCAAGGGTATTTTGGGGCGTGGTCTGAGACAAAGCGAACTGCGCCGTGAAACAGCTTGGAATACTTATGTTATTTCCGGTTTGCCGCCGACGCCTATTGCCAACCCGGGACGGGCGAGCATAGAGGCGGCGTTGAACCCAGAGCAAACGGATTTCGTGTTTTTCGTAGCCGATGGCACAGGCGGCCATGTGTTTGCCAAAACCTTGGCCGAGCATAACGCAAACGTGGCCAAGTGGCGCCAAATCGAGGCCGAGCGCCGCGCGCAGGATTAGG
>RFUP01000716.1 GCA_009922885.1 Paracoccaceae bacterium | reverse complement strand
AGTATTCAGAAGCGGAGACTGCAAATGCCTGATACAGAATCCCGCCGCCGTCCCGGAGGGCGCCGTGCCCGCCATGCAGCCTACGCTCGTTCGACAGGCATGGAGGCGGTGCGCCCCGGCCTGCTGGGCGGCAGATACCGCCCCTTGTCTGATGCGGATATGCACCGCGTTCACCTCGCGGCACTCACAATACTGGAACGCACCGGGCTTTCGGAGCCGACCGAAGAACTAAAAGCGCTCGTATTGCCCAAAGGGGCGTTCATGAATGTCCACGGTCGGCTCTGTTTCCCAAGAGCGTTGATGGAGGATCTAATCGCCGGGGCCGCGCGTGAATTCTATGTACATGCCCGTGGCGAACGTGCCGGCCGTGACGACATGCATTGTACTGGGACAAGCGTCTATTTTGCCAACTCGGGTACCGCTGTAACGACTTTCGATGCCGAAAGCCGCACTTACCGGCCATCTACCCTCCGCGACATCTATGATTTTACTCGGCTCGTCGACAGACTGGACAACATCCATATGCTTGGCGACACGGTGTTGGCGACAGACCTGTCCGACGATTTCGTACACGACATGAATATGGTCTATGCGATACTTGCGGGCAGCCAAAAACCGGCTTGCCTGACCTTTCGGCATCGCAGCCACATCCCACATGCTATCCGGCTCTTTGACTTGGCATCGGGGGGTGAAGGGTGCTTTCTGAAGCAGCCCTCCGTTATCTTCGGTGGTTGTCCCGTCGTGTCGCCTCTACGGTTTGGGCGCGAGAACTTGGAAATACTAATCGACACAGCAAAGCTCGGGCTGACCTGTGACCTGGCCGTTCCCCCGCAATCTGGAGCGACGGCGCCAGCGACACTGGCTGGGACCCTCGCGCAAGCGGTAGCAGAAACCTTGGCTTGTGTTGCGATCGCCAACCTGATCACCCCGGGTTGCCCTGTGGTGTTTGCTGCGTGGCCTTTCATTACTGACCTGCGTACCGGCTCGTTTACAGGCGGCGGTGGTGAGCAGGCATTGATCGGCGCCGCAGCAATTCAGATGGGGCAGTTCTATGGTTTACCAACCTCGGTTGGCGCAGGAATGACTGACGCCAAGCTGCCTGATGCACCATTGCGCGGGGCCCTGCAGCAGTTGGCTGGTGGCCAGCTGCCCCTTGCTGAAGATGCTGCAGCTGCCGGTGATGGTTGGCTGCAGAGCGTG
>RFUP01000715.1 GCA_009922885.1 Paracoccaceae bacterium | reverse complement strand
GGCGGAGAGATCGGCGGGGGTAATGTCGCCTACCGCGCCGACATAGAGCCTGTCGCGGGCCAAAGCGCCTTGATGGGCGGTGAGGAGATCGTCGCGCGTGAGGGCGGAGATGCTTTCGACGGTGCCTTCGTGGGAGGAGGCATAGGGGTGGCCTGCGAAGGCCATTGCATCGAAGGCGCGGGCGGCGAGAGAGCGGGGGTCTTTCTCGTCTTGGCGGAGGCCTGTGAGGACTTGGGCGCGGACGCGTTCGATGGCTTCGGTATCGAAACGCGGTGCGATAAGGGATTGGCGGAGCAGCGCAATGACCTCGGCGCGGTTTTCGGTGAGGAAGCGAGCGGAGACCGCGACGGTATCGTCGGTGATCGCGTAGGAGAGATCAGCGGCGAGGCTTTCCTTGGCCTTGGTGAAGGCGCGGGCATCGAGATCGCCTGCGCCCTCTTCGAGGAGGCCGACCATCAGGTTTGTGGCGCCGCGTTTGCCGGGAAGATCGAGGGACCCGCCGCCTTGGAAGCGGATTTCAAGGGCGGTGAAGGGGATCGAATGCTCTTCCACGAGCCAGGCGTTGATGCCGCCCGGAGTGGTGATTTCCTGAATGGCGACTTCAGCGCGGAGAGGCGTGGCCAGCGTGAGGGCGGTGGCGAGGGCGAACAGGGCGCGGATCATTGGGTGGCCTCCTCGGAGATAAGCCAGCCGGTGACGGAGTGGCGGCGGTTGAGCACCTCGCGGGCGGCGGCCCTGACATCCTCGGCGGTGACGGTTTGGAGCACGTCGGGCCAAGCTTGCACATCGGCGATGGTGAGGCCGGAGGTGAGGGCGCGGCCATAGCGGTTGGCGGCGGCTTCGACATCGTCGCGGGCGTAGATTTCGGCGGCGCGGAGTTGCATCTTGATGCGGTCGAGTTGCTCGGGGTTCACGCCTTCGGTGAGGAAATCCGCCAAGACCTTGTCCATCGCGGCTTCGGCAGCTTCGAGCGTGATGCCTTCGGCGGGCACCACGACCACATCGAAGGTGGTGCGGTCAAGCGAGGTGCCGGAGTAGAACGCGCCTGTGTAGACGGCTGTTTGGGTGTCGAATTGGAGCTTCTCGGAGAAGACCGAGGTTTGCCCGCCGCCGAGGATTTCCGCGAGAACGGTGAGGGCGGCGGCTTTCTCTTGTGCGCTGGCGTCTCGTTCGGGGGCGAGGTAGCTGCGGTTGACGTAG
>RFUP01000714.1 GCA_009922885.1 Paracoccaceae bacterium | reverse complement strand
CCGCAAAATAATGGCGCATGCTGCCGCGCCAGCGCCGCGACTGAACACCATAGCGCGCCGGGTCTGCCAAATGTGCCAGCGGCACCTCGAATACCTCGTCCACCTCGCCGGGTTCCGGGCGGGGGGTAAAAGGCGCCAGAACACGCGCAACAACCGGCGTTACCGTAAAGGCTGTTACGGTTTCATGGCTGGGCAACGTGCCCAAAACCTGCACGTTTTCGGGCTGCAGGCCAATTTCTTCTTGTGCCTCGCGCAGGGCGGCGGCGATCACATCGGCATCGCCCGGGTCTTGCTTGCCGCCGGGAAAGGCAATTTGGCCAGGGTGGTGTTTCAAATGCGAGGCGCGTTTGGTCAAGATCACCCGCGGCCCGCCGGGCGCCGCCAACAGGCCCACCAGCACGCCGGCAGGCCGCAAAACCCGGCCCTGCGGCAGCGAGCCAGGGTTCAGATCGAAATCTGACGATGCGGCGCTGTTTTTGGCCAGCGCCGCAATCACGGGCGCCAGCGGGTCATTCACCCTGATCTGCCCCTTTGGTGGCTTCGAAACCCAGCGTGGCTGGATCCAGATCGTAATGCGCACCGCAAAACTGGCAGTCAGCGGTTACGCGGCCATCATCTGTTGTCATGGTGTCAATGTCGCGCGCCGAATAGATCGACATTGTTTGGCGCACCCGCTCGGCCGAGCAGGTACAGCCAAAACGCACTTGTTGCGCATCAAACACCCGCGGGTCTTCTTCATGGAACAGGCGCAGTAACAAATCTGTCGGCGCAACCGAAGGGCCGATCAATTCCAGCTCTTCCACCGTGTTCAACAGATGGTTTACGCGGTTCCAGTTTTCACTGGCATCCTCGTCCAGCAAGTCATGCGCCGTTAACAGCCCATCTTCGCCCGTGGCACCGCCCTGTGCAAAAGGCGAGGCCTTGGGCATATGTTGCAGCATCACCCCACCCGCGCGCCAATGTTCGGCACCGCCTTTTTCGGTGGATTTGCCAAAAGACAGCGCAAACCGGGTTGGCAGCTGTTCAGATTGTGCAAAATAGCCCTCGGCGCTGTCAGACAGCGACTGCCCCGCCAAAGGCGAGATGCCTTGATAGGGCTTTGTGCCCTGCCCCTGATCGATGAGAATGGCAAAATAGCCCTTTCCCACCTGATCAAAGGCCGCACCCTGTGTCAGCCGGTCGGCATCATAACTGGCATAG
>RFUP01000713.1 GCA_009922885.1 Paracoccaceae bacterium | reverse complement strand
CGCGCGAGAAATCCGAATCGTCGAGGTCTTCCGTCAGCCCATAGCGGCCCGTCAGCTTCACCGTCGGCATCGTCGCTGTTTTTGCCGAACGCAGGCGCAGCTCCGAGGCGCTGATTTCATGGCCTGCGCGAATCATATCGGGATGGCGCACCATCGCCACGGCCTTCGCCGCATCCGGCGATTTCGCCGGCATCGGGATCGCAGGTGGCGGTGCCAAACGGCCCGGCTTGCGCCCGGCCGCGAAGCGGAAATCCTCGATTGCAATCGCCAGATCACCCTGCGCCTGCGCCAAAGCTGCCCGCGCGCCCGAAAGCCGCGCTTCGGCCAATGCCACATCCGTGCGCGTCACTTCGCCCACTTCGAAACGATCATTCGCCGCGCGCAGTTCTTGCGTGATCACCCGCACGTTATTCTCGCGCAGCGCCACGGTTTCGGAATTCGCCCGCACGTTCATGTAAGCCTGCACCGCGCCCAGAAGCACACCCTGCTCCACCGCGCGCAGAGCCTCGCGCGTCGCCAGCACAACTTCCTTAGCCGCGTCAACAGACATCGCCGCGCGGCCCGCATCCCAGAGGAGCAGCTCCATCGCGAGGCCAACGGTCATATCGTTGGTGACAGACCCGCGCGCCACGTTGCCCGTCGTCGCACTCCGCGCCGTGCCAAACGTATGCGTCGCATCCGCCGCCCAATTCACGATCGGCCGCAGCGCGGCCATCGACTGCGCCACATCCTCGTCCGCCGCCCTAAGAAGCGCGCGGTTCTGTTCCAGAAGTCCCGAGTGCCGATAGGCATCTGTCAGCGCATCCGCGAGGGTTTCTGCCGTAGCGACAACAGGCGCTGCCGCCACCATCACCCCGAAGGCCACACCGCGCATCACGCGCCGAACAGTTGAAAATGCCATATCTGCCTCAATTCCTGATGCGCGCCTTCGGCACGACTTTACAATGTGAACGCCCGATGGCGCTCGAAGCCCGGCAGCACCGGCGCCCCTGCGTTGAACGAATGGCGCCAGTTCAGAACGCCGTCGATCTTGTAACCGATCCGCACCACGCCATTCGCGCCTTCCGCGAAAAGGCAGGCGATCCGGCCACCTTCTTTCAATTGCGCCTCGAAAGCCTCCGGCAGATGCTCCACCGCGCCTTCGATCAGGATCACGTCGAACGGCGCATGCTTGGCAGACCCCGCCGCCAGCGCACCTTT
>RFUP01000712.1 GCA_009922885.1 Paracoccaceae bacterium | reverse complement strand
TTGCCGGATGCTTGCCACCCTGCACGAACCGCGCCCGCAATTCCTCGTCCACGCTGATCTTCGCCGTTCCGTTCACGCGCGCCACTGCGGTTTCCCCCGGCACCATGAACATCAGCGAAACACGCGGATCACGCAGGATATTCCGCAAGGAATCCAATCGATTATTCCCGCGCCAATCCGGGATCGCCAAGGTGCCGGGGTCCAGTTCCAAGGCCACCGGCCCATCATCCCCACGCGGGCTCGCATCGGTGCCTTCTGGCCCAACCGTCGCCAGCACGACAAAACGCGAGGCCATGATCCACTGCCGATACATCGGCGTCAGCCGTTTCGCCACCTTGCGGATCGCAGCCACTGAAGGCGTGCCGTAAAGCGCTTCCAGATCAGCGACCGTTTCCACCCACATTGAACCCTGCCTCCGCCATCAAGCGATCCGAAGCCGCTTCGACTTCCGTTTCAAGATGCGTAAGAAAAGCGTCGCGGTCCATCCCCGGCGCGATCGTGGGCATAAACTCCACCACGGCCAGCCCCGGTTTTTTCAAGATGCCCTTGCGGTTCCAGAAAAGCCCCACATTCGTCGCCACGGGCACACACGGCTGCTCAAGCTGCTGATAGAGCACCGCCGTGCCAATCTTGTACGGCGCCTTCACACCGGGCGCCACGCGGGTGCCCTGCGAATAGATGATCAACTGCCCCGGCTTCGAAAGCCCCGCCGCCACATCCTTCACCATCTTCGCGATCGCCGCGCCCCGCTTGCCACGGTTCACCGCAACGCAACCGATCCGCATGCCGTAAAGCCCGATCACGGGCGTCCAGAGGATTTCACGCTTCATGATGAACTTGCCCGCCGGAATGGCGTTGAAAATCATCAGGATGTCCAGAAAGCTCTGGTGCTTCGCCGCGATCAGCACTTCGCCCTCGGGCGGCGTCCCCCGCACCTCGCAACGAATGCCCACCATCCAACGCGCCGTCCACGTCGCCCAGCGGCAATAGGCCTTACAGCCCCGCCGCGCGCCTTCAGGGCTCCAGATCGCCAGCGGCATGTAAAGCAGCCCGATCACCAGAAGCATGAAATAGACCTGGATCTCGAAGAGGATCGAACGCACCCATTGCATCATGTCAGTTCCCTCAATGTCCGGCGCGCCGCCGCAGACGTTGCCACAAAGGCCACAGTCGCCCCCAAAGGCGGGATCAAGAGCGGCAA
>RFUP01000711.1 GCA_009922885.1 Paracoccaceae bacterium | reverse complement strand
AATCCAGATAGATGATCTGCATGGCGTCCGCGAGCACGGAAAAGTCCGGCTTAAAGACGGAGTGATCCGAATTCCCTGGGGCGCCATGGAGGAGAATCAAAGTGGGCCTCTGCACCATGGTGTCATTGCGCCGCGCCCAGCCCTCACCCTCTACATCAAAGAACACGATTTTGCCGTTAACTTGGATCTGCATGGCGAGCTCTTTCCCTTCCCCGAGGTCCCAGGCAAAGTGCCACAAAAGACGCGGTTTGGCATCGCCCAGCCGTCAAGGGGAGAGCAGCGCTATGGCAAGAACGGTCATTCGGGGCGGGACCCGGTTGGATATGGATACCCTGACCCTCGTGGATAACGAGGCCTTGGTGATCGAGGATGGGGTCATTCTGGACAGCGCCTATCGCGCCGATGCAGATACGGTGGTGGATGCGGACGGGCAATTTCTTATGCCCGGCTTCATCGACGCCCATGTGCATTTCCGCCTTGCAACCCTGAACTTTGCGCGCCTTTCGCAATGGACCGAAGTGCAGTTTGGCATCGCCATGGCGAAGCTCGCAGAGGACGCGGTGCGCCGCGGCTTTACCACCGTGCGCGATCTTGGCGGCGATGTGGTGGGGCTCAAGCGCGCCATCAGTAGCGGCATGGTGCGCGGTCCCCGAATCGTTCAAGCGAATCTCATGATTTCCCAAACTGGGGGCCACGGGGATGTGGAAGGGGGAACGCTGTCCGTTCCCGACTGCGCCTGCCAGATGCGCCATAGCGCCTTTGGCATCGTGGCCGATGGGCCCGATGCGGTGCGAAAGGCCGCCCGCCACGTGCTTCGCGCCGGCGCCGATTTCCTGAAAATTCATGTGTCCGGGGGCGTGGCAACGCCCATGGATCCCCTCGACTGTACCCAGTACACGGCGGAGGAGATCCAGGCGGCGGTGGCAGAGGCGCGCAACCGGAAAACCTATGTGGCGGCCCACGCCTACACGCCGGAAGCTATCGAGCTGGCGGTGCGCAATGGGGTTCGCTGCATCGAGCATGGAAACTTCCTTGACGAATCCACGGCTGCGCTGCTGGCGGAACACGACGTTTGGCTCGTGCCCACGCTGGTCACCTACCAGGCCATGGCCCAGGAGGGCCCGAGCCTCGGATTCCCAGAGCGCAATCAGCAAAAGAATGTCGCCGTGCTGGATGCGGGGGTGCAGTCCCTTGCCCTTGC
>RFUP01000072.1 GCA_009922885.1 Paracoccaceae bacterium | reverse complement strand
AAGCCGAACAAGTCTCGTCTGCCACGTACAACGCGGACGATTTCAACGCCAAGGGCACCGGGGCCACGGTCGAGTTTCTCGATCCGAATGAAAACGCGCATCGCGAGGGGTTCGAGGAGGATGCGCTCGGCGACGCGTTCGGCCAGCGTTTCGAGAAGGTTCAGGCGTTCCGCAGCGAGTTCAGCGGCGATGGCTTCGGTGACTTTGTCGTAGGAGAGGATGCGATCCACATCATCGCCCAGATCGCTATCATGGGGGCGCACCTCGACGACGACGTTAAAGCAGATGCGTTGCGTGAGGCCGCGTTCCTGCTGGAAGGCACCGATCTCGACTTCGACGATATGGTCGCGGAGGCTGATGCGATCGAGCGGGCCTTCGGCCGTGGCTTCCGAGCGCTGGATCGGGTGGGCGAAGGCCCAAGTGATTTCGTTGGACATCTCGCCCTCCGTTCGCAGTTGCCACCCGTTTAACCCGCGACGGCAGAAGACCCAAGACACCAAACGGCACCTCGGGCCTTGAATGCGTCAGGGCGTGGGTCAGTTGCTGGCGAGCTTCTGGCCGGGGCGATAGAAGTGATGAACGCCGATTGTGGTCGTGCGGGCGAACTTGCGCGACCATTTCGGCTTCACGCCCTTGGTGTGGTAGTAGGTGGCACCATCAGTGAGTTGGCGCGGCGCACCTGCGAGCATGAGCTTGGCAACCTTGGCCACGCGCTCATAGGCTTTCGGCTCGGAGATGTTTTCGGCACGGCCATCGCAAGTGTAGCTGAACTGACAGGCGTGCTTGCGACCCGTGCCTTGGTTGACCACAGCACAGACCGTGTCGGGGAAGCGGGAGCTGTCGACGCGGTTGAGGATCACTTCCGCAACGGCGAACTGGCCTTTGACGGTTTCACCGCGCGCCTCGAAGTAGAGGGCTTCGGCAAGGCATTTCCATTCCTGACCGCCGCGTGCTTTGGGCAGCGCGGAGAGGTAATCGTCGGTGTAGGACACACGGGTGCCTGCATGGCCTTTCATCAGCCATTCGACGCGGGACTGCGACAGCCCCTTGAGGCCATTGGCCTCGGTTTTCAAAAGGCGCACGACGGAGGTGTCGGCCTGTGCGGGAAGGGCACAGAAAAGCGCCAGTGCCAGGGTCAGAATGAACCGGGTCATAGGTGTCTCCTTCAGCTTCGCCTGTGCGCCGTCGGTTGATCGACGGGCCTTTGGCTGGCCAAAACAGGAGCGGCCTTAGCGAAGCTTCGCCCGTGGGTAAAGCACAACCGCCAGCACAGTGGGCGGGCTTTTGCCTATTCTGGAAGATGTAATCCGATTGGGGAATGTGTTTTTCGTTTAATTTCAGCGGGTAAGGCGGGGGGCCTCACCGATCTTTTCCCTAACGGATAGCTGGGCTGCGGCCAGCCTCGCGACGGGCACACGGAAGGGGGAACAGGACACATAGGTGAACCCGTTGGCGCGGCAGAAGGCGATTGATTCGGGGTTGCCGCCGTGTTCGCCGCAGATCGAAAGAGTCAATTCCGGACGTGCAGCGCGGCCTCTCTGCGCGGCGATTTGGAGAAGCTCGCCCACGCCATCAATGTCGAGCATGTGGAAGGGATCCTCGGGGAAAACCCCCTGCTGGACATAGGCCGACATGAAGCGGCCTGCGTCATCGCGGGAAAGGCCGTAGGTCATTTGTGTGAGGTCGTTCGTGCCGAAGGAGAGGAAGGAGACATGCGGCGCGATCTCGGAGGCGCGGAGTGCTGCGCGCGGAGTTTCGACCATGACGCCCAGACGATAGGTGAAATCGCGCCCCTTCTCGGTGCGGACAGCGGCGGCTACGGCATCGATCCGGGTTTTCACCAGTTCGACTTCGCGTTTGGCCGAAACGAGCGGGATCATGACTTCCGGCACCACGGGTTTGCCATCCCGGCTGGCTTCAATGGTGGCTTCGAAAATGGCGCGGGCCTGCATGTCGTAGATTTCGGGCACGGTGATGCCGAGGCGCACGCCGCGCATGCCGAGCATGGGGTTGTATTCGCTGAGTTCCTCGACGCGGCGGGTGACATCGGAAAGCGGCAGATCGAGCGCCTCGGCCAGTTCCCGCATACCGTTCCGATCAGCAGGGAGGAATTCGTGCAGCGGCGGGTCGAAGAGGCGGATGCAGACGGGGGTGCCTTCCATGATGCGGAAAAGCTCTGTGAAGTCAGCGCGTTGCATCGGCAGAAGGCGATCCAGAGCGGCGCGGCGATCCTTGGGGCTATCGGCAAAGATCATCTCGCGCATCACGGTGAGGCGGTCTGCTTCGAAGAACATGTGTTCGGTGCGGCAAAGGCCAATGCCTTGGGCTTTGAAATTGCGGGCGGTTTGCGCGTCTGCGGGGGTGTCGGCGTTGGCGCGGACGCCGATATCACGCACGTCATCCGCCCAGGCCATGAGGGTCTGGAAGGCGTCATCTTGGGCGGCTTCGAGCATCGGGGCTTCGCCCGCGAGCACATCGCCCGTGGAGCCGTCGACGGTGATGACGTCGCCTGCGCGGAAGAGCCGCCCATCGGGGGCGACGAGCGCGTTCTTGCGGGCATCGAACTTGATGTCGGAGGCACCGACAACGCAAGGCAGGCCCATGCCGCGCCCGATCACGGCGGCGTGGCTGGTCATGCCGCCGCGTTCGGTGAGAACGGCGACCGAAGAATGCATGCCACGGATGTCTTCGGGCGAGGTTTCGCGGCGCACGAGAATGCAAGGCTCGCCGCGTGCGGCGGAGGCCTGCGCTTCGGCGGCGGAGAAGACGATGCGGCCAGAGGCAGCACCGGGGCTGGCGGCGATGCCTTTGGCGATCCGGTCACGCGGGGCTTCGGGATCGACTTGGCGGTGCAGGAGTTCGTTGATGGCGCGGGGTTCGACGCGCATCAGCGCTTCTTCACGCGGAATGATCCCATCTTCTGCCAAGCGCACCGCGATTTGCACGGCGGCGCGGGCCGAGCGCGGGATGCGGACACCGTCGAGAATATGGACGCGGCCATCTTCGATTGTAAATTCGGCCTGCATTTCCTCGCGGAGTTTCTTGCGCATCACGCCAGTGATCCGGATCAGGTCGGCATAGGCTTCGGGGGCGAGGTCTTCGAGCGAGGGGCCGCGCGGATCGCGGCTGAGAAAGATCGCTTCGGCCTCGGACAGTGCATCGCGGCCTTGGCTTTGCGAGAGGTAGCGGCCTGTAATTTGGGGCAGCCCGGTTTGGGAATTGGCAAGCTGGATGACACCGGAGCCGCATTCGCCGCTCCCCTGCCCTAGCCCCAAAGCCATTTCCTGCACCACGAGGCCGAGGCCTGCATCGGCGGGTGCACCTTTGGCTTGGCGCAAAAGCCGCGCGGTGGTGCCTTCCCATGCCCGCGCCATGGAGCGGAGCACTTCGGCCAATTGGCGGCCGGGGTCTTGCGGGAAGGGTTCGTCGGTTTCGTCCTCGTAGGCGCGCAGCATCTCGGTGAGGCCATCGGGGCCCATGAGGCCCGCATCATCGAAAATGTCGGGGTCAAGGCGGGCGACGTGCACGGCGTAGCTTTGCACGAAGCGGATATAAGCGCTGGCGGCGGCTTCTGGCCCGTGTTCATCGCACATGTCGATGTAGCGGGCATCATTCATGCCGATGTTGAGAATAGCACCGGGGCCGCCCCAGTCGGAATCTTGCGAGGACGGGCGCACACAAAGGAGTGGCGCTGCGCCGAAAGGTGCCAAAATCCGTTCCATATCAAGGCGTTCGCCTGAAGCGATCCGGTGGACCGTATCAAAGGAGAGCGCGACGGTTTTGGGAACGGGAAGATCTAGGCGCACGAGGCGCTGCAGGCATTTCGCGCGGCCACCATGCGTCGATGGCGACATCGGCGAGGTGGGCGTGATGAAGGTGACGTTTGGGTCTTGCCCGAGGTCCACGTGCTGCACTGCGGCGACTCCTGTTTTCGCGCGCAGCATGGCCCCCCGCGCTTGGCATTGCAAGCGCGGGGGTGTCACATATGGTGTCAGCCGTCGAGTTTCGTGAGGTCGGCAACCGAGAGGCAAAGGGTGCGGATACGGCTCAGGAGGTTGAGGCGGTTCCGGCGCACGATCTGGTTGTCGGTGTTGATCTGAACGGCGGTGAAGAAGGCGTCCACGGGGGCGCGGAGACCAGCCATTGCAGCCATGGCGGCGGCGAAGTCTTCTTTGGCCATAGCGGGGGCAATGGCGGCTTCGGCGCTATCGAGGGCGGCAAAGAGTGCGCGCTCTTCATCGGTTTCGGCGAATTTGGCCTCGGCCCCGAAGCTGTATTCGACACCATCCTTGGCCTCGGCTTGGGTGAGGATGTTGTTCGCGCGCTTGAAGCCTTGCACGAGGTTCGCGCCGTCTTCGGTGGCGAGCGTGGCGTTGAGGGCCTCGGCGCGCGTCACGAGGAGGGTGAGGTCATCGTTGCCGGGCATGGCGAGCACGGCGTCGATCACGTCATGGCGGATGCCTTGGTCTTTGAGGAAGACTTTGAGGCGGTCATGGAAGAAGGCGAGGAGGTCTGCGCCGTCATTGCCTGCGTAACCCTTGGCGAAGACACCCACGAGGCCTGCGCGCACAGAGTTGGCGAGGATCAGGCGGGTGACGCCCAGAGCCGCGCGGCGCAGCGCGAAGGGGTCTTTGGAACCAGTGGGCTTTTCGTCGATGGCCCAGAACCCAGTCAGAGTGTCGATCTTGTCGGCCAGAGCGACGGCCACGGAGACGGGCGCGGTGGGCACGTCATCCGAGGGGCCGAGGGGCGAGTAATGGTCGTGGGCGGCGTCGGCCACGGGGGCGGCGCGGCCTGCTTCGAGCGCGTAGTAGCGGCCCATCACGCCTTGGAGTTCGGGGAATTCACCCACCATGCCGGAACGAAGATCGGCCTTGGCGATGCGGGCGGCTTCTTCGGCTTGGGCGGCTTCTGCGCCCACCAGAGGCGCGATTTCGCGGGCGAGTGCGGCGATGCGTTCGATGCGATCCGCTTGCGAGCCGAGTTTGTTGTGGAAGGTCACGGATTTAAGGCCGTCGAGCCATTCGCCCATGCCAGCTTTGGCGACGCGGAGGTCGTTTTCCCAGAAGAAGCGCGCGTCCGACAGGCGGGCGGAGAGCACCTTCTGGTTGCCCTTGAGGATGGTTTCGCCGTGATCGGCGGTTTCGCGGTTCGCCACGGTGACGAAGCGCTCGATCCGGCCGGTTTTCGGGTTGCGCACCGAGAAGAATTTCTGGTGCTCTTTCATCGAGGTTTGCAGCACTTCGGGCGGCAGGCCGAGGAATTCCTCGCCGATCTTGCCCATGAGCACGACGGGCCATTCGACGAGGCCCGACACTTCCGCGAGAAGCCCGCGATCCTCGACGATTTCGAGACCGTTGGCGAAGGCCTGCGCGCTGGCTTCGGCCCAGATCGCGTCGGCGCGTTCAGCGGGATCAAGGATGACATGGGCGCGCTTCAGTTTGGCGCGGTAATCCTCGAAGGAGGAGACCGAGAAGCGGCCCGGTGCCATGAAACGGTGGCCTTCGGTGCTGTCGCCTGCGGTGATGCCATCGACGGTGAGCGGCACGACTTCGGCGCCTGCCTCAGAGGTGAGGAGGCAGAGGATCGAATGCAGCGGGCGGACCCAGCGGAGCGAGCCAGAGCCCCAGCGCATGGATTTCGGCCATGGGAAGTTGCGGATCGCGGCTTCGAGGGTTTCGGCAATGATGTCGGCGGCGGGGCGACCCGGCTTTTTCATCACGGCGAACCACACTTCGCCTTTCTTGTCGGCGCGCTTTTCGAGCTGGTCGATCGTGAGGCCCGTGGAGCGGAGGAAGCCGTCGAGCGCCTGTTGGGGCACGGAGGTGTTGGGGCCTTTGCGCTCTTCGACGACGGGCTTCGACTCTGCATCCAGCCCTTCGATGGCGAGGCAGAGGCGGCGGGGCGTAGCGAAAGCGGCAGCACCCGCATAGGTGAGGCCTGCGTCGACGAGGCCATCGGTGATGAGGCGCTTCAGATCGTCAGCGGCTTTGCCCTGCATACGGGCGGGGATTTCTTCGGAGAAGAGTTCGATCAGCAAATCGGGCATGTCAGTTGCCTTTCGGAGCCATGGCCGCAGGGGGCTTGGGGCAGTCTTCGGGAGCTTGTTGGCCATCAAAGACCACTTCGCCGCAACGGTTGATCTGGTGCCAGACGAAGCCGCGGCCATCGGGGAGGACGGCGACGACGCGGTCGATACCATAGAGGATGTTTTCGGTGCCGAGGAAGGCGAGCGCTTGGCCCTCTTCCAGCGCCTTGCCGATTTCCTGCGCGTTGAAGCAGTCGAACCAGTTCGGTGCGTTCAAGGGTTCGGCCTTTTCGTAGGGCACATAGGTTTCGGTCATCATCGCAGCCGACATTTCGGTGCGGAAGCAGGCGCGGTAGCGGATCGGGGAGCTATCGCTGTCGATGGCTTTGAAATCCGAGTAGAGCACGGGTTCGGAGACGTTGCCGTCGATCCGGGTCATTTCGACATCGCCTGCGCCTTTGGCGGCAACTTCAGTGTAGAGCGCATAGACCTGCATGTAATAAACGCCAGCGCCAACGAGCAGTGCAGAAATCACGATAAACCCCGCGAGAATTTTACCCATACTCATGCTACATGCCCTCCGGCTTCGGTCCGCACGAAAGCGTCGGCGCAGAGCTTGGCCAAGGCGCGGACGCGGCCGATATAGGCCTGGCGTTCGGTGACGGAGATCACGCCGCGCGCATCCAGAAGGTTAAAGAGGTGCGAGGCCTTGATGCACTGGTCATAGGCGGGGTGCGCCATGATGATGCGCTTGCCGGTGCGGGGGTCGATATCCTCATTGGCCAGCAGGCGCTGGCACTCGGCTTCGGCATCCTTGAAGTGCTGGAAGAGCTTCTCGGTGTTCGCGCCATCGAAGTTGTGACGGGAGTATTCTTCCTCGGTCTGGCGGAAGATATCGCCGTATTTGAGCGGGATCGGCGCATCGGGACTGTTGAAGGGCATGTCCATCACGTGGTCGATGCCGAGCACATACATCGCGAGGCGTTCGAGGCCGTAGGTCAGTTCGCCCGAGACGGGGGTGCAATCATGCCCGCCGACCTGCTGGAAATAGGTAAATTGCGAGACTTCCATGCCGTCGCACCAGACTTCCCAGCCAAGGCCCCAAGCGCCCAAGGTGGGGCTTTCCCAGTCGTCCTCGACAAAGCGGATGTCGTGGAGGTCGGTGTCGATGCCGATGGCTTTGAGCGAACCGAGGTAGAGGTTCTGCAGATCGGGCGGCGAGGGTTTGATCAGCACCTGATACTGGTAGTAGTGCTGCAAGCGGTTCGGGTTCTCGCCGTAGCGGCCATCCGTGGGGCGGCGCGAGGGCTGCACATAGGCGGCGGCCCAGGCTTTGGTGCCAAGCGCGCGCAGCGTGGTGGCCGGGTGGAAAGTGCCCGCGCCGACTTCCATGTCATAGGGCTGCAACACGGCGCAGCCTTTGTCCGCCCAATAGGATTGGAGGCGGAGGATGATCTCTTGGAAAGAGCGGGGTTTCGTAACGGCGTCGGTCATATCTCGCGTCCTCGCGGGGCTTTTGGGATGCGCGCCTTACCTACGGCCCACCCTCCGCGTGGTCAATGGGCGCGGGCCTGCGTGCTCGCGCATATTTTGGGTGCACCCTGCGTCAGATTTGCTAGAACATTCACAATAATTAAGAATGGGAAGAGCGGATTTCCGATATGCTACGTTTGTTTCTGGTTCTAGCCTTCTGCATTGGGCTGACCACGCGTGCCGTCTGGGCACAAAATGAAGAAGTGGTCTGGGTTCAGATCGAGGCGCAACCGACTTTGGCGCAAGCTTCGGAGGCCGCGCGGCGCTACAGCACGACACTTGAAGATGTGAACGGCTTCTCGATTGGCGGCGGCTGGTACGCGATTGTGCTGGGGCCTTATAGCCGCGTGGATGCCGAGCAAGTGCTGCGGGTTTATCGCAACGAGCGGACCATTCCGCGCGACAGTTTCATCGCCTTCACCGAGGGGTTCCGGCGGCAGTTCTGGCCTTTAGGCGCGAATGTACTGGCGGAAGCTGCAGTCGCGGCTCCGGCGGCAGCTCCGGCCACGAGCGAGACTGCGGAGGCGACGCCGCCTGCGGCAGAGGCCACCCCTGCCCCGGAAACGCAAACTCTCGCGCAAGACCTGCCGGACGAGACCGAACGTGAAGCGCGTGCCAGTGAGGCACAGCTGACCCGCGCAGAGCGGGAAGCGCTGCAAGTGGCGCTGAAATGGGCCGGAAGCTATGACAGCACCATCGACGGTGCTTTCGGGCGCGGCACCCGCGCGGCAATGGCGGATTGGCAAAGCGCCAATGGCTACGGCGCGACAGGCGTTCTGACCACGGCACAGCGCAAGACGCTGCTCGATGCCTATAACTCCATCCTCGACGGGCTCGATCTGGGGCTGGTGCGGGATGATACGGCCGGGATCGAGATGCTGATGCCGAAAGCGATGGTGGGCTTCACGAAATACGAGCCGCCTTTCGCCCATTACGACACCAAAGGCGATATTCCGGCGCGGGTTCTGCTGATCAGCCAAGAAGGCGATCAGGCCACGCTTTTCGGCCTTTACGACATCATGCAAACGCTGGCGATCGTGCCGCCGGAGGGGCCGCGTTCACGGGACAACGCTTCTTTCGTGCTGATTGGGCAAGGGGCGGATTTCGTTTCCCACACCGAAGCGCAACTCCAGAATGGCGAGATCAAGGGCTTCACGCTGATCTGGCCTGCAGGCGACGAAGAGCGGCGCACGCGGCTTCTGGGTGAGATGCAAGCGAGTTTCACGCGGCTGCCGGGCTCGCTCGATCCGTCGATGCTGAGCGAGAGCGGGCAGTCAATCGATCTGGTGGCCGGGCTGAAAATCCGCAAGCCGCTGCTAACACGCTCGGGCGT
>RFUP01000710.1 GCA_009922885.1 Paracoccaceae bacterium | reverse complement strand
GCTGGCGAACGGCATCCTGGTGGAGCCGCTCGCAGGTGGCGTGCCATAGGTCGTTTCGAACGCCAGCGCCATTTGCGCCCGCGCGCCTTGGGCTCGTGCCATGTTTTGATCCTTTCTGGATGGTAAATTGCCCAAAAACTTGACCAGAGGTCATTTTTCGGCCAACTGACTTGTGAATTTAGGAAAAAGTCACGCAGCCATGTTCAACAAAATCAAGTCCGAGGCGAAACGCCCGCCGCAGCCGGCAAACAAGGCCCCATTAGTAGACAAGCGCCGCTCTGTCCTCAACGAAGGTGTTGTTATTCGCGGCGACTGGACCAGCGATGGCGTGGTCGAGTTCGGAGGCTTTCTAGTGAGCGACGTCACAGCCGAAGTCTTGGTGATCGGCAAGACGGGTAAGCTAATGGGCAACATGCGCGCTGACCTGCCACGGGATTTTTCCTCCACCGTCGATTAGAGTCCGGCCCAACCTGAGGACGGACAATGAAGCGAACGAGATTCACGGACGAACAGATCATCGGCATCCTAAGCGAGCACGAGGCTGGCGCGAAGTGTGCAGATCTGTGCCGCAAGCACGGCATGTCGGAAGGCACCTTCTACAATTGGAAGGCCAAGTTTGGCGGCATGACGGTGTCGGAGGCCAAGCGGCTGAAGGCGCTCGAGGATGAGAACGCCAAGCTGAAGAAGCTTCTGGCCGAGCAGATGCTGGATCTGGCAGCGATGAAGGATCTGGTTTCAAAAAAGTGGTAGGGCCCGCCGTGAATCGTGAAGCCGTTGCGTATCTTCGTGCCGAGCATGGCCTGTCGGAACGGCGGGCCTGCCATATCATTGGCGCGGATCGAACGATGATCCGCTATCGCTCTCAGCGTGCCCCGGACACGGTTCTGCGCGGTCGGTTGCGGGATCTGGCCAACGAGCGCCGGCGGTTCGGTTACCGGCGCCTATTTGTCCTGCTGCGCCGCGAGGGTGAGCCCTCGGGGATCAACCGGATCTATCGGCTCTACCGCGAGGAAGGGCTGACGGTGCGCAAGCGAAAGGCCCGACGCAAGGCCGTCGGGACCCGGGCGCCAATCTTGATCGAGGCACGGCCCAATGCACGCTGGTCACTGGATTTCGTCCATGACCAGTTCGCGGGCGGCCAGCGCTTCCGGGTGCTCAACGTGGTTGACGACGTCACCCGCGAATGCCTGGCTGCGATCCC
>RFUP01000709.1 GCA_009922885.1 Paracoccaceae bacterium | reverse complement strand
CGGCGCCACCCTCGGCGCCCTCGTGGCGGCGTGGGCGCTGCGTGGCCGCCTCCGGGAGGCGCTCGGCGTCGAGGCCCTGGAGGCCCGGCTCGCGCGGATGGAGGAGGCACAGGCCAGCCAGGCGCGAGACCTGGCGGCGCTGAGGGCGGAGGCCAGCGGGGAGCACGACAGCCCCAGAGCTCGCCAGCGGGCCAGCTCGGCCGCGCTCCAGCTCCTCGCGGAGCGGCTCACCACCCTGGAGGCGGAGGTGCGCTCTGCCCTCCAGCAGATCCGCGACCTGGTCCGCCGCGCCCTGGACGGTGCCGCGTGAGCCTCAGTGCACCCCAGGCGGCCCCGCCGCCCCGGCCTCGCCCTCGCCCCCCGCGGGAGCTGCTGGAGGATATCGACGCCGTGCTCTCCGGTGCGCTCCGCCGCCTCCAGCCCCGCCCCGAGACCCCCGAGGATCGGCAGTAGGCCGGAGCAGCCTCACCAGCCACGCGAGAGCGAGACTCACCCAGCGCTCCGGCCAGGGGAGCAGCGTGTAGAGCTGGAGCAGGTGCAGCTCCAGCAGCGCCTGCTCCGCGGGCCCCAGCCCCGCTCGGCGGGCCCGCACTTCGAGATAGAGGGCGAGGGCGTGAGCGCGGCGGCGTCGGCGGCTGAGCATGTGCCCAGTCTATGCCGGCGGCGCGCCAACACACGCCAACACGGAGGCCGCCATGGGCGAGTTCGTCGAGGATGCGGGGTCTGAGGTCGTCGATGACGCTCAGACCCTCAGAGCGCTGTGGGCGGGGCGGTCGAGCCCCTGCGCCCACGTCGTCTCCGGGGCCGTGGCCCCGGCCGCGGCCCAGCAGGTGCTGCAGGCGGCGCTGACAGGGCGGCAGCAGCCCCCACCAGGCCTCACCCCCGGAGAGGGGGCCTGGGCTGCCGTGGTGGCGGCCTGCGCGCTCCACGGGCCGCTCTCCGACTGGCCCGCGCGGGTGCTGGCGGCCGGCCTCGCAGGGCCCCAGGTGGGGCTCGCGCTGGCCCGTCAGGCCTGAACCTTGAGGGGGCGGGTCATGCTCCCCTCCGGGCTCGCGCCCGGAGCTGTCCCACCCGCTGGCGGGACACGCCGTAGCGCTCCGCCAGTTGGCGGTCGGACTCAGGGCCCTCCAGGGCCTCCGCTGGCACCGCCGAGCGCCCCTTGTTGGGCCCCGGAGGGCGCGGGGCCCTTTCGGCCACCCTCCAGCGCTGGAGGG
>RFUP01000708.1 GCA_009922885.1 Paracoccaceae bacterium | reverse complement strand
TGGCTTTGCGTTCGATATGAACGTGGCCTGTTCCTCGGCCACGTTCGGCATTCAGGCGGCGGCGGATATGATCCGTTCGGGCTCGGTGCGAAAGGCGATTGTAGTGAACCCAGAGATCACGTCGGGGCACCTTGAGTGGCGGGATCGGGATTGCCATTTCATCTTTGGCGATGTGGCAACGGCGACGGTTCTGGAGCGGGAAGAGGATGCGAAGGGCGCGCATTTCAACGTGATTTCGACGCGTTGCGCGACCGAGTTTTCCAACAATATCCGCAATAACAACGGCTTCCTGCGCCGCACGCGCCCGGATGGTGTGGCCGATCGGCGCGATATGCAGTTCATGCAGGAAGGCCGGAAGGTGTTCAAGGAAGTGGTGCCGATGGTCTCGGCGCATATCCTTTCGCATCTGGAGGCCGAGGGAGTCGCGCCTGCGGATCTGAAGCGCATGTGGCTGCATCAGGCCAACAAGGGCATGAACGATTTCGTGGGGCGCAAGGTGCTCGGCCGGGAACCCGTGGACGGGGAACAGCCGAATATTTTGCAGGAATACGCGAACACCTCGTCGGCCGGTTCGATCATCGCCTTCGCGAAGCATTCGGGCGATTTGCAGCCCGGCGATAAAGGCGTGATCTGCTCCTTTGGCGCGGGCTATTCCGTGGGGTCGGTTCTGGTTGAACGCGCGTAAGGCCTCGCTTAGCGGAGTTTGCCTTTCATCGCGGCTTCGGGGAAGCATGTGGGCGTTTGGCCTGTGGCTTCCTGCCAGCGCCCGATGGAGCGGCGGGTTTTGAAACCGGGAAGCCCATCCGCGCCACCGACGTCATGGCCCTTCTTCTCCAAGGCGCGTTGCATGGCCGCGACATCCGAGCGGTAAAGGCCGCCGACCTTGCCCCATTTGCGCGAGAAGTCCTTCGCGCCATAGGCGATCCTGTCGCCGATATGGCCGATGAAGAGCGCGTAGAGATCGGACATGTTATAGGCTTTCAGCACATAGAAATTCGGCGTGACGAGGAAGGCGGGGCCATTGCGGCCAGCGGGGAGCATCAGGAAACCGTCGCCCTGCATCTCGTTGGCAGGAAAGGGTTTCCCGGAAATGCGGGTGATGCCGAGGGCGGCCCAGTCGCGGATTTTCCGGCCCTGATCGGGCCCTTCCAAGGCGCAGGAAACCGAGGCCGGAAGGGTGATTTCGAAGCCCCAGTCGCGCCCTTTCACCCAACCG
>RFUP01000707.1 GCA_009922885.1 Paracoccaceae bacterium | reverse complement strand
GCTTTCTCTTTGCCAAATATCCCGGGGGGCGGCGCAGCCGGGGGGCAGAGCCCCCTCCCCGCTCACCCCTTGGCGACGACTGCTGCCAAATCGATCCCGTTCATCTCGCCCACGAGATCCGAAAGCATCGGCACGAAGTCCTGCCCATGCCCCGTCGCTTCCGCATGGGCGTAATAGTTGCGGATCGCACTGGCCATCAGCGTCATCACGCCCGCATCCACCGCCATCTGGTTGGCATAGCGCACATCTTTCGAGGCATTGGCGATGGTGAACTTGTGCGCGTCGCGATCCCGGTCCACCACGTAGCGCATGAACGTATCGAAAAACCCGTTTGTGAGCCGCGATGATCCGATCACCTGCCGGAACGCCTGTGGCGATATCCCCGCCTTCGCACCTAACACCACCGCTTCCGAATAGAGCGCGCCATAGCCCATGGCGAGGAAGTTCATCAGCAGCTTCATCCGGTGCCCCGCCCCGGTCGGTCCGACATGGGTGATATTTGCAGCCCATGCCTCGATCACGGGTTTCAGCATGGCAAAAACCTCGGGCGTTGCCCCCACCATCGCATCAAGCGTCCCGGCTTCGGCTTCCTTTGGCGTCCGCCCCAGCGGGGCATCCACCAGAATGGCCCCTTTTTCCGCCAGAGCCGCCGCCAAGCGTTCGGTGCTTGCGGGATCAGACGTCGAGCAATCAACCACGATCAAGCCGTCCCACGCCCCTTCAAGAACGCCACCCGGCCCGAGGATCACCGCCTCCACCTGCGGCGAATTCGAAAGGCACAGGTGCAACACATCCACCGATCCCGCCATCTCCGCCGCCGTTGCAGCCTCGGTCGCGCCCATCCCCAGAAGGCTCTCCACTGGCGCACGGTTCCGGTTGCCTTTCACCGTCAGGTCAAACCCCTTCTGGAGCAGATTTTTCGCCATGCCGTGGCCCATATAGCCCAGCCCGATAAATCCGATCTTGCTCATGTGTGCTCCTGTTTCAGGAAGGTGTGTCAATCAACCAGACTTTTCTACGGGTGCTGGTGGGGTGGCCTGTGACCATTGCTCAAGATAGGTCACGAGTTCGGTCATGTCCTTGCCGGTACCGTCGGTGCCGAACAGGTGGATAAACCCTTCATCTATGCCAAATAGATGCGTCCTGGCCGGAATGAATCCAAGCAGTTTGTAGGACGAGCCTTCAACCAGAAACTGGACATAGCGACGCTTGTCCTCATTGAC
>RFUP01000706.1 GCA_009922885.1 Paracoccaceae bacterium | reverse complement strand
CTGGCTGACCGTTTGCACAACATGCGCACGATCAAGGCCATGAAGCCCGAAAAGCAGGCCAAGAAAGCCCGTGAAACCATGGATATCTTTGCGCCCTTGGCGGGGCGGATGGGTATGCAATGGATGCGCGAAGAGCTGGAAGATCTGGCCTTTAAGGTGCTTAACCCCGAGGGGCGCGCCTCGATTATGCGCCGCTTCATCATGCTGCAAAAAGAAACCGGCGATGTGATTCACCGCATCACCGGTGATATGCGGGGCGAGCTGGAAAAAGTGGGCATAGAGGCCCAAGTGTTTGGCCGCGCCAAAAAGCCCTATTCGATCTGGCGCAAGATGCAGGAAAAGGATCTGGGCTTTAGCCGCTTGTCCGATATCTATGGCTTTCGCGTGATCACCGATAACGAAATGGATTGCTACTGCGCCTTGGGGGCCATCCATCAGCGTTGGCGGGCGGTGCCGGGGCGGTTCAAAGATTATATCAGCCAGCCCAAATCGAACGGATACCGTTCTATTCACACCACCGTTTCTGGGCGCGATGGCAAGCGGGTCGAGGTGCAGATCCGCACCCGCCAAATGCATGATGTGGCCGAAACAGGGGTGGCGGCGCATTGGTCGTATCGCGACGGTGTGCGCAGCGAAAACCCCTTTGCCGTGGATCCCGCCAAATGGGTCAGCGGGCTGACCGAACAGATGGGCGCCGAGGAAGATCACGAAGATTTTCTCGAGGCGGTCAAGCTGGAGATGTATACCGACAAGGTGTTTTGCTTCACCCCCAAGGGCGAGGTTGTGAAGCTGCCCAAAGGGGCAACGCCGATTGATTTCGCCTATGCCATTCACACCCGCATCGGCAATGCCTGTGTGGGTGGCAAGGTAGATGGCATGCGCGTGCCGCTATGGACGCGGCTGAAAAATGGCCAATCGGTGGAAATTATCACCGCAGAAGGGCAGATGCCCCAAGGCACGTGGCTGGATATTGCCACCACCGGCAAGGCCAAAACCGCCATTCGCCGCGCCCTGCGCGAGGCCGACCGCGAGCGTTTCATCAAGTTGGGGCGTGAATTGGCGCGCTCGGCCTTTGAAAATGTGGGTAAGAAATCCACCGATAAGGCGCTTGATACGGCTGCACGCCTGCTGCGCTACCCCGACCGCGACGAGGTGCTGGCGCGGCTGGGTAGCGCCGAATTGACAGGGCGCGAACTGGTGCGCGCCATCTACCCCGAATTGGGCGAG
>RFUP01000705.1 GCA_009922885.1 Paracoccaceae bacterium | reverse complement strand
ATCATCAGCATGTTGGGCGGCGACTGTTGCAGCCCGATGCCCTGCCTCAGGATGGCCAGAACGGTGACCATGAAGGGAAAACAGGTGAGCATCAGCAGAGCACCGGGCGCGAGGCTGAGCCCTGTGATCAGAGCGATGAGTTTGAGGCTGCTGCCGGAAAGCGACCCACCCTGCCCGAAATCGATACCGATACTCTGCGCCCATGCGGCTTGCCCGCCGAGCAGCCACAAGGCGAGGGCAACAAGGACAGGCCGGAAGATCATCAGACAGTACCCTTGAGTTCGACGACTTCGGTCAGGCGCACGGCCAGTTGGCCCCGTTGCGCGCCTTCCATTTCTTCGAGCACGCCGCGCGCGATGATGCGGTCGCCGACGTAAAGCTCTACAGGATCGTCGATCCGGCGGTCCAAGGGCAGGATGGCGTTTTCGCCGAGCGTCGCGAGGTCGCGGATCAGGGGGCGTGCCTTGCCAACCGATATCGTGATTTCGATGGGCACATTGGCGAAGGGTTCGGACAATGTGCGCGGCTTGAGGCCGACTTGCGGGTCATCCATGTTTGAGCTCCTTCCCGGCGTTTGCGGCCAGAGATGCAAGGGATTGCTGGAAGTCTTCGATCAGCCGCCCGAAGTCGATCTCGCGCTCTGATTTCTCGGTGCCGACAATGGCTTGGAGCGCACCAAGGCCCG
This sequence comes from Paracoccaceae bacterium, assembly GCA_009922885.1. Lineage (GTDB taxonomy): Bacteria > Pseudomonadota > Alphaproteobacteria > Rhodobacterales > Rhodobacteraceae > UBA9554. The sequence goes on along the minus strand of RFUP01000705.1, from coordinate 544 downwards.
GATCGGACTTCACGCTGATCGCACCCAGCCCATTGGCGGCCAGGGTCTCTTTAAGTGTTTCGATCTGGGCCTCGTTGGCAGAGATCGTGAGGGCGGAAGCCGGGATGTCGCGGAAGGTCTTTCGGATCTCACCAACGAGGTGCTGACCTAAGGTTTCGCGGGCGATGTCCGGCAGCATGAGCGCGATCATTCTGGAAATAGCGGGTTCGATGTCGCGCAGAACACCCGAGTAGGCTTCTTGGAAGGTAAATGAGGCATCGGAAATGGAGGCCGCCAGCTGAGATGCACCTTGCGCACTGCTGTCTTGCAAGGCCCTGGTCGCATCCTCCCAACCCGCCGAATAGCCCTGCTCGAAGGCGTGCAAGCGATCTTCTTCACGGTCGGCCTCGCTGACCAATTGCATTTCGCTTGTCTGCGAGAATTCTGGCAGGAGATGGGCGATGGATTTCACACCATATCCTCCCGCTCCTCAAGCCAGCTTCGCAGAACATCGACGGTTTCCTGTTCACGCCCGGTGATAACGCCCTTCAGGCGGCTGAGTTGG
>RFUP01000704.1 GCA_009922885.1 Paracoccaceae bacterium | reverse complement strand
AGCCGACCGGCGCGGCGGTCGCGCCGGTGAAGGAAGCACCGATTATCGCGTATCACGGCAGCCCGCACGCCTTTGAGCGGTTCGATGCCCGCAAGATTGACACCGGCGAAGGCGCGCAGGCATACGGATATGGGCTGTATTTCGGAGAAGCGCCAGACACAGCCAAAAACTATGCACCCAGGAATGAGGCGTACGAGGGGAAGCTGCAGAAGCTCTTTTTGGCAGCGGAACGAGCAGGCGATTACGATGCGGCCTCGGTGTATGAGCAGGCCATGATACATGACCTGCCGTTTGAGCTGCGGGATAGGTTTAAAGACCCGCGCTACGAAAAAGCGTTACAGCAGGTGGAGCGCATTTCCCCGCCAGGGACGCACAAGGTGATGAAGGTCGCCATCCATGCCGACCCTGAATCCTTCCTCGATTGGGATAAGCCGCTGAGTCAGCAGCCCAAGCCGGTCCAAGAGTATCTAGCCAAGAAAGACCCGGACATGTGGAGTCCGAGCGGCAACGATTACGACGCGATGCAGCCTGGGTCGTCTATCTATCGCCGCCTGCACGAGATGTCAATTAAATCAGGAAAAGCTAAGCCTGCCCGTGTAAAAGAGCAAGAAGCCGTAAAAGACATTAGCCATGCCGGCATCACCGGCATCAAATACCTCGACCAAGGCTCGCGCGGCGCGGGGGAAGGCACGCGCAATTTTGTGGTGTTTCCGGGGAATGAATCACGAATTGAGATTCTCGCCAAGTATGGTTTGCTTCCGTTCGCAGTCGGCGCGGGCGGGTCGCTGGGCGGCTTGATGATGGCCGGAAGCGCGCGACCACAGGAGGCGAGATAGCCATGCCCGGTCCCTTTATGCGGCGGCCAGCGCCGCTTGACGTCGCCAATATCGCCTCGCGTCTCCCAGCGCCGCTCCAGGCGCCGGCGGCAACGCTCGGCCAATTGCTCGCCGACATAGTCGGAGCGGACACCGTAGCGACCCCGGCCCCGATGGATGTGGCGCAGATGGGGCCAGTGGCGCCACTCGCAGCGGTCGAGCGCGGCACGCTATTGGAGCTGGCAAAGCCCGTGGGCAGTCTGGCGAAAGGTGTGAAGGCCACGCGGGTGCCTGGGGTCTATCAGTTGCGCGACCAAGTGGTCGACCGGCTAGCGCAACTGTATCGGCATGGATTGCAACTGCCATCGGCGTCGAATTGGGATGCCATGACCGACGACCTGGCAACGGCGGTCG
>RFUP01000703.1 GCA_009922885.1 Paracoccaceae bacterium | reverse complement strand
TCGGCCAGCGCGATGCGCGCGCCTTCGGTGAGGGGCACGCCATGGGCGCGGGCAACACGCTGGATATTCTGTTGCGCCTTGTCGCCAAGGCCCCGTTTCGGCGTGTTTACGATGCGTTCGAAGGCCAGATCATCCGCCGGGCTGACGGTGAGGCGGAAATAGGCCATCGCATCGCGGATTTCCATCCGCTCATAAAAGCGCGGCCCGCCGATCACCTTGTAGGGCAGGCCAATGGTGAGGAAGCGGTCCTCGAAGGCGCGCATCTGGTGCGAGGCACGAACGAGGATGGCGATCTGGTTCAGGCTGAAGGGCCGCATCCCGCGCGTGCCGCGTTGTGCGGCTTCGATCTCCTCGCCGATCCAGCGGGCTTCTTCCTCACCGTCCCAATGGCCGATGAGGCGCACCTTCTCGCCCTCTTCGGCCTCGGTCCATAGCTCCTTGCCCAAGCGCCCCTGATTGCCCCGGATCACGCCCGAGGCGGCGGCAAGGATATGCGGGGTGGAGCGGTAATTCTGTTCGAGCCGGATCACTTGTGCGCCCGGAAAATCCTTCTCGAATTTCAGGATGTTGCCGACTTCCGCGCCGCGCCAGCCGTAGATCGACTGGTCATCATCGCCCACGCAGCAGATATTCTTGTGCCCACCCGCCAGAAGCCGCAGCCAGAGATATTGGGCGACGTTGGTATCTTGATACTCGTCCACGAGAATGTAGCGGAAACGCTGGCGGTATTGCGCCAGAACATCCTCGTGGTGCTGGAAGATCGTCACCACATGGAGAAGCAGATCGCCGAAATCGACCGCGTTCAACTCACGAAGGCGGGTCTGGTAAGCGGCGTAAAGCTCGCCGCCGCGATGGTTGAAACCCGAGGCTTCCGAGGCCGGCACTTTTTCCGGTGTCCAGGCGCGGTTCTTCCAATGGTCGATGAGGCTTGCCAACTGGCGCGCAGGCCAGCGCTTCTCGTCAATCCCGGCCGCCGCGATCACCTGTTTCAAGAGGCGGATCTGGTCATCGGTATCGAGGATGGTGAAGTTCGACTTCAACTCCACAAGTTCCGCATGCCGCCGCAACAGCTTCACACAAATCGAGTGGAAGGTGCCAAGCCATGGCATCCCCTCCACGGCCTCGCCCAGAAGCCGCCCCACACGGTCTTTCATCTCGCGCGCGGCCTTGTTGGTGATAGCTGCGTTCGTTGAGTATGAAGCAGGATAATTTCGGTCCAAAGCGTAGCT
>RFUP01000702.1 GCA_009922885.1 Paracoccaceae bacterium | reverse complement strand
AGTCACCCGTTACGACCCGGCAGAATATTACAACCTTGTCCACAAAGCCCCCAGCGCCCTAAGCAAACAGGGCAAAAAGCTGGATAAGGTGCTGCAGCGGCTGGGCAAAGAATAATTCTGCGCTGGGTTGTTGTGTGAAACGCAGCGGGCGGTTAAGCTGCCCGCTGTCGCAGTAATGGTAAAGCCCTATGTCAGATCCGATGAAATCCGCCGATATTGAAGATGTATTGTCGTCGATCCGGCGGCTTGTGGCAGATACGCCCGATTGTGCGCAGGCCCCTGCCACAGCGGCTGGGAATCGTTTGTTGCTGACCCCGGCCTTGCGGGTGACGGACCCTGCGCCGCTTGTTCTGACCAACCCGCAGGTGGCCGAACCGCTGGTGCTTGGCGACGCCATCTTGCCTGACGCCCGGGGACAGGGCGGGGCGGACCCCTCTGGCGTTTCGGGGACCATATCCCGTGACGAGGCGCCGATGGCCGCCGATGTGCCGCATGGCGCGCCAGCCGATGTCGCGCCAGCCGATGTTGGCCCCGGTTCGGGGGAAAATCGGGACCCCGATGCGCCCGGACCATCGCAGGGCCTTGGCCGCGCGGGGCATCTTTTGCTGGTTCCGGCAGCCCGGGCGCCCGTTGATGAGGCCTATGAGGACGAAGACTATGACGAATACGACCTTTCGGACCTTCAGGACATCAGACCGCTGAGCCTGCGGCGTGATGCCCTGCAAGACGATGCCCTGTTGCAGGTCTCTGACCCGTCGGCAACCGACCTGACACCAGAGAGCGACGTTGCAGGGCGCGATGCGGTTTCGGAGGCGCAGGCAGAGGCCCTGAGTCTGGAGGACAAGATTTCCCGGTTGGAAAGCCTGATCGGCGCGGGACAGGGGGCGCCGGAAACGGGCACGGCCTTTTTCCACCGCTCGGCGACGCTGGACTGGGAAGATGCCGCGCCAAGACAGGCTGTTCAGGACAGTGCCGCGGCCCCTGCGGACCACCCGCAGCAGGATGTGCCTGCCGCGCCCCTGTCGCTTGATGATGCGGTATTGCGCGATCTGGTGGCCGGTATCATTCGCGAAGAGCTGAAGGGCGTGCTGGGCGAGCGCATCACGCGCAATGTCCGCAAGCTGGTGCGGCGCGAGATCAACCGCATGCTGGTCAGTCAGGATTTCGACTGACAGGCCCCGTGCCCGTCCCGGCCTGTGGGGCGGTTGCAAGGCCAGTGACGACATCCC
>RFUP01000701.1 GCA_009922885.1 Paracoccaceae bacterium | reverse complement strand
AGCCGTGCGGGTGTGGTGTGGGCTTTCGCGAGTTCCTGGGGAATCGCCGCAAGCATCGCGGCTTCCCATGCATCGAGCATGGCTTTATGGAACGTGGGCACATCGGCGAAGTGCCAGTAGAAAGACCCCTTCGTTGCCCCGACCTGCCGCGCGAGGGATTCCGCGCGCAATGTCGAGGGCCCTTCCGCGAGGAGGGCTGTAAAGCCTGCGGCAATCCAGTCGGCGGGGGAGAGGCGGGGCTTGCTGTCCATATGGATAGGTTAACGCGGGGTCAGGGCGTTTTGCAATCGCAGAAAGTTGCGTTTTATTGAAATGTCCAACGTGTCGCAGGCTACTCCGAAAACCGCTGATTTGGCGCTGGTTTGCGATATTTTTCGGTGAGTTCCAGCTCGGCGTCGGTTTCATCGTAGAGCCCGAGCATGATGCCGCGACGCAGCGATTTTCCGGACATCTTGGCGATATCGGCTTCGCTTCGGGTGACGCGCTGCGACATGCGGCGGCCCCATTTGCCCAAGCGGTCGTACATGAGGTCGATCACCGCTTGATGTTCGGGCGCGTCGGAGCCGCCCAGATCGGTGAATTCCTCGGGGTCGTTTTCCATGTCGAAGAGCATGGGGCGGAAGCCGCCTTCGGCATGCATGAATTTCCAGCGCGCATCGGTGACCATGAAAAGGCGGGCATCAGCAGAGCGTTTGACGAGCGTTTTGGCGAAGGGGCGGAGCGAGTAATCGTATTCGCTGATCGCATAGTCGCGCCAATCCTCGGGCGTTTGGCCATGCAGGAGCGGCAGGAGGGAGCGGCCTTCGATGATGTGCGAGGGCACGGTGCCGCCTGCGAAATCGACGAAGGTGGCGGCGAGGTCGATCTGTTCGACAAGCGCGTCTGAGGTGGTGCCACGGGTGGCGTCCGCATCGGGGGAGGGATCATAGATGATGAGCGGGACTTTGACAGAACATTCGTGGAAGAGGTCTTTCTCGCCCAGCCAGTGATCGCCGAGGTAATCGCCGTGATCGGAGGTGATGACGATCATCGTGTCTTTCATGCGGCCTGTTTCTTCGAGGAAGGCGAAGAGGCGGCCCATCTGGTCGTCGCATTGTTTGATGAGGCCCATATAGGCGGGGATGGCTTTGGCGCGAACCTCGTCACGGGAGAAGCCACGGCCGACCATCGTGTCCATGAAGGCGGCGAAGATCGGGTGGGGGTTGTCTTTCTCGCTGTCGCGGCGGGCGG
>RFUP01000071.1 GCA_009922885.1 Paracoccaceae bacterium | reverse complement strand
ATTTGCGATGACACATACTTCTTTTACCGCCGAGGGGTTCGCGGCGTTTCGCGCCAATGACCGACCGGGGCCAATTCACATGCTCAATCTGGTGCGCTTGCGGGAGAAGGCCACCTATGAGGACGGGCGGCAGGCCTCGGGGGCCGAGGCCTATGCGGCCTACGGGCGCGAGAGCGCGCCTGTTTTTGCACGCTTGGGCGGGAGGATCGTCTGGCGCGGCAGCTTCGAGCAGGTGCTGATCGGGCCGGGAGAGGAGCGGTGGGATCTCTGTTTCATCGCCGAATATCCCTCGCCGGAGGCTTTCGTGGCGATGATCAAGGATCCGGAATATCGCCGGGCGATGCTGCACCGACAAGCCGGCGTTGAAGACTCGCGCCTGATCCGCACGGGGCCATTGGCTTTGGGCGGCAACTTCGGAGAATGAAAACGCCGCGCAGGGTGGGCCTGCGCGGCGGGTTCGCCACCCTTGCGGGTGGCGCAAGGGGTATGCGAACGAGGCTTACTCGTCGTCCGAGGCAGCGGAACCGATTTCGTCGAAGAGCTCGGCGATCTCGAATTCTGCAGCGGCTTCGGCTTCTGCTGCGAGCTGGGCAATCGACTTGCCCGAGGCTTGCAGTTCGGCTTCTTCCGGCGAACGGGCCACGTTGACGTGGATCGTGACTTCGACTTCCGGGTGCAGGCGCACCATGACGTCGTGCACGCCGAGGTCCTTGATCGGAGCGATCAGTTCGATCTGCTTGCGGTCGATCGAGAACCCTGCGGCTTCTGCAGCATCAGCGATATCGCGCGGAGCGACCGAGCCGTAAAGCGCGCCGCCATCGGAGGCGGAGCGGATCACGATGAAGCTCTGGCCTGCAAGCTTCTCGCCTGCGGCTTCAGCTTCCTTGCGGGTTTCGAGGTTCCGGGCTTCGAGTTGTGCCTTGCGGGCCTCGAAATCCTTCACGTTCTTGGCCGATGCGGTCAGCGCCTTGCCTTGCGGCAGGAGGTAGTTGCGAGCGTAGCCGGACTTGACGTTCACAACGTCGCCCATCTGGCCAAGCTTTGCCACGCGCTCAAGAAGAATGACTTGCATGTCGTGCTCTCCTTATTTCACGGCGTAGGGCAGAAGGGCGAGGAAACGCGCGCGCTTGATGGCACGGGCGAGTTCACGCTGCTTCTTGGCCGAAACGGCGGTGATGCGGGACGGAACGATCTTGCCGCGCTCGGAGATGTAGCGCTGCAGCAAGCGGGTGTCCTTGTAGTCGATCGCAGGTGCGTTCTCGCCCGAGAAGGGGCACACTTTACGGCGACGGAAAAACGGTTTGGTAGCCATGTGACTGGTCCTTTCTCAGACGGAGATCAACGACGCTCGCGGCGTTCGCCACGGTCGAAACCGCGATCGCCACGATCACCACGCTCAGGGCGGTCGCCGCGCTCGCCGCGGTCACGCTCGTCACGCTTTTGCATCTGCACCGAGGGGCCATCCTCATGTGCATCGACCTTGATGGTCAGAACGCGCATCACGTCGTCATGGAGGCGCATCAGGCGCTCCATTTCCTGCACTGCGGCTGCCGGAGCATCGGTGCGGAGCAGCGCGTAGTGGCCCTTGCGGTTCTTGTTGATCTTGTAGGCCATCGTCTTCACGCCCCAGTATTCGGACGTGAGCACCTTGCCGCCGTTATCGGCCAGCACGGTGGAGAAGTGTTCGACGAGCCCTTCGGCCTGTGCATTCGACAGGTCCTGACGGGAAATGAAGACATGCTCGTAAAGCGGCATGTGCACTCCTGTTATCAGGCGCATTTCATAGGAGGGCTTTTCCTTCCGCGACCCTCCACGAGAGACTGCGCGGTTTTCATAAACTGCGAAAGGACGGCAGCCCATACGACGGCGCGGGGCAGGGCGCAAGCCCGAACCTTGGGCAACCCAAGAGAATATGCAGAAAACCTGCTGGTTTCTGCCGGAGAGCGCTCCCAAAAATCCCCGTTCCCGCCCCAATTACGCCCAAGTAGAGCGGCAGGGTAGGATCAGTCCCGTTTGATAGGGTGATGGAGAAGGTCAATGTATTCGACAATCCACGATAAATCCGCGTCTGGCCGATCCGTGAGCGTGAATTGGCGTGTCCTCCGCCTTTGCCTAGGGTGTTTCACGTCGAGAATTTTGGCGGCAAGTTTCGCAGCAGCCGGGTTCGGGATGTGGATTATTCCCTCGGATGCGCCCTCAGAACTCATGGTCTTGAAGCTGGCGGTCTCGGTATTCTTCCTTTTGCTCGCCGCCGTGTTCTACACAAGCGGCCGCAATATCGGGACGGATGAATTCCACATCGACACGCAACGGCGCGAAATCCGTCATATCCTGCGCGGCAACGACGGCATTGCCCGCCTTCAGGCGCGCTACAATTTTGCCGATCTGGCGGAAGTGCAACTGGACGACGGCATTATCCTTGCCCGTGACAAAGCGGGGCGGATCGTCCTGAACCGCCCCTGCTACTCCGTCGACCTCGAACGCTCGCTGGCAAGTGCGGTCTCTCTGGGCCTTATTCACAGGGCCTGAGCTATCTTCCGGCTTACGCGCGATACGCCAATCGCAACCCGCCCCAATGCCGCCCCATCACCACGATTGGGGCCGATACATCCTTCATCATCACGAAGCTTCCGTTGCCCATGTCGCGACGATATGCCTGCAGCACGAAGGGGCGTTTGCTCTGGCCTGCCGTCAGCCCCACACGATCGCTGAAAATCCGGCGGTTCCGGCAGTTTGCGGCGTTCCATCCCGGATCGGTGGGGCGCTGTGGTTGCGAGAATTTGCGGTTATGCGTGGGCAGATAGCCGTTCTCGTCCACCGCCGCGCAGAACACCACGCGATCTGAAAGGGTCAGCGCGTCCTCTTGCAGATCGGGCAGGGTGCGGTCGGTGAACTGCGTAAACCGCGTCATCACCTGTTCGGGGTTGCTGCCCGGAATGGGTGTGTATTTCCGGTCGAACAGATCGTGGAGCGAAATCGCCCCGGTGGCCACTGCATGTTCGAACCGCTCGGAAATTTCCTTCGCGATTTTCTGGGCCGCGTTGATGAACGGGGTGTCGACGGTTTCCACCCCGAACCGCGAGGCCTGTGCTGTCAGCCGTTCCGAGGCATCCACCACAGAATCCATGTGTTTGCGCGAGCCGCGGATATTCACCTCGGTCGCCCGCGACATGACGCCGAGGTTCTCGATAATCTCCTCCACCTGCTCGATGGCCGCGTTTGCATCTGCCGTTGCCCCGATGATCCGCGCCTGTTCCGCCGTGATGTCGCGACCGTCAGCGGCAATCTGGCTGATCAAGTCACCCAGTTTCTCGGTCTCGTGCCGCACCGATTGTGCCCGCTCCAGCGTGCGCCCGTTGGCATCAACGATCATCCCGGTACGCGCCCCAAGTTCTCCAAGTGTCTCGTTGATCTGCTCGGTCGCTTGTGAGGTTTTCGAAGACAGCTCCTTCACCTCATGCGCCACAACCATGAAACCGCGCCCGGCTGCGCCCGCACGCGCCGCTTCAATCTGTGCATTCAGCGCCAGAAGGTTCGTCATCCGCGCGATGCTGGAAATCTCTTGCGCCACTCGCGAAACCAGTTGGAACGCTTCCTTCAGCCCGTCAATGGCCCCCGCCATATCGGTCACTTCGGAAGAAAGATCCGTCACTTGCTCCAGAACGCGTCTCACAGACCCCTGTCCGTCCAGCAACTGCGCTTCGGACCGCTTGGTCGCCTTCTCCGCCGATTGCGCGGCACGCGCCACATCGTGGCTCGACGCGCTCAAAGCCCCCGCAGCGCCTTCCAGCGCATCGATCACGCGCCGCTCTTCGGCAAGGCGCTTGTCTATATCTTCGATCTGGCCATTGGCTTCGGCAATGGAAACGGTCAACTGGCCGATATCCTCGGCCATTTTCCCAATTCCTTTCATCATCGACTGATCTGAAAGATCGAGCATTGTGTCCCCCTCATCCGGTCTATCGATTGTGGTAACGGCTATACCGCAAGGGTTGTTAACAATAGGCGCACAACCACCAAGAGGCCTGCTGGCACGCGAGAGCGTTGCAGGCGCGCCGTTCAGCTTGTATTGCCGGAAAAGACATTGGAGAGGAGCCAGACATGACAAGAGCTTTCGTCTTCCCGGGGCAGGGTGCACAAACCATCGGCATGGGCAAAGCCCTCGCGGATGCCTATCCGGAAGCCCGCCGGATTTTCGAAGAGGTGGATGACGCGCTCGGTGAAAAGCTTTCGGCGCTGATCTGGGAAGGCGAGCAGGAAACGCTCACGCTCACCCAGAATGCCCAGCCCGCGCTGATGGCCACCTCGCTGGCCGCCCTTCGCGCGCTCGAAGCCGAAGGCATCTCGCTGTCGGCGGCAAGCTATGTCGCGGGCCACTCGCTCGGGGAATATTCGGCCCTCGCTGCCGCAGGCGCGATTTCGGTGGCCGACACCGCCCGCCTTCTGCGCATTCGTGGCAAAGCGATGCAAAGCGCCGTGCCCGTGGGCGTGGGCGCGATGGCGGCCCTTCTGGGCCTCGATTTCGCAGCGGCCAAAGACGTGGCCGATGCCGCTGCCCAAGGCGAGGTTTGCCAAGCCGCGAACGATAACGATCCCGCGCAAGTCGTGGTTTCTGGCCATAAAGCTGCCGTCGAACGCGCCGTGGAACTGGCGAAATCCAAAGGCGCCAAACGCGCCGTCATGCTGCCTGTCTCCGCACCCTTCCATTGCGCTCTGATGGCCCCCGCCGCCGAGGTGATGGCCGAAGCGCTTGCCCAAGTGGATATCAAATCCCCCGCCGTGCCCCTGATCGCCAATGTGCGCGCCGAAGCCGTCACCGATCCGATCCTGATCCGCAACCTTCTGGTCGAGCAGGTCACAGGCTCGGTGCGCTGGCGCGAATCCGTGGAAGCCATGGCGGCGCATGGCGTCACCGAAGTCTGGGAAATCGGTGCAGGCAAGGCGCTCTCGGGCATGGTCCGCCGGATCGCCAAGGAAATCGAATGCCGCGCGGTCGGCACGCCTGAAGACGTCGCCGCCGCCAAAGCGGCCCTGAACGGCTGAAGTTTTCACGAATACATTCCGGCGCTCCCATCCCAAGGGGCGCGCTTTAAGAAAGGAACTCCAATGTTTGATCTTACGGGCAAAACCGCACTTATCACCGGCGCATCAGGCGGTATCGGCGGTGCCATCGCCAAGGCGCTGCACGGGGCAGGGGCCACGGTCGGCCTTTCGGGCACCCGCGTCGAACCTCTCGAAGCGCTTGCCGCCGAACTGGGCAGCCGCGCCCATGTGCTGCCCTGCAACCTCGGGGATTCTGCTGCGGTCGAGGCCCTGCCGAAACAAGCCATCGAAGCCATGGGTGGCCTCGATATCCTCGTGAATAACGCTGGCATCACCCGCGACCAACTCTTCATGCGCATGTCCGACGAGGACTGGGCGCAAGTGATTGACGTCAACCTCACCTCCACCATGCGCCTCTGCCGCGCCGTGATGCGCCCGATGATGAAAGCCCGCTGGGGCCGCATCGTGAACATCTCCTCCATCGTCGGCGCCACCGGAAACCCCGGTCAGGTCAACTACGCGGCCTCCAAGGCGGGTATGGTCGGCATGACCAAATCCATCGCTTATGAAGTCGCCTCGCGCGGCATCACTGCCAATTGCATCGCGCCGGGCTTCATCGCCACCGCGATGACCGACAAGCTGAACGACGATCAGAAAGCCGCAATCAACACCAAGATCCCCGCCGCCCGCATGGGCACCCCCGAGGAAATCGCGGCAGCGGTGCTCTATCTCGCGTCCAAAGAAGCTGGCTATGTCACCGGCTCGACCATCCACGTCAACGGCGGCATGGCGATGCTCTGATCTTCTCGGAGCTGGACCAAACAAGCGCTCTCCCTCGGGAGGGCGCTTTTTTGTATCAGCTCGCGGGGAATCACCGGTATTTTTTCCCGTGTCTCAGACTTGGGCAGCCGAAATTCGCTACTCCCCCAGCGGCTTGCTTGCCGTAGCGTGAGGCCGATTTTACCGAATGGTTGGGAAAATCAAATTCTTGCAGGCCCACAAGGCACAATGCCTCCCCGATTTCACCCCTGCCACACGGCTTCTCGAAAGCGTTTGCCTTGTGCATTCACTGTGCTATAGGGGCGCGCAGACGGCCGGGGCGTTTCCTCCCCGCCGAGCCCGCGCATTGCGGGATGTTGAACCGCTCCAAACCACCGGGGCAAAGGGGATGCCATCCCGTAGGGCAGTGGCAGAAACGGGCCTTCAGAGGCCATCGAGTTATGAGGACTGAAGATGAGCGATATCGCTGACCGCGTGAAGAAGATCGTTGTTGAGCACCTGGGTGTTGACGAAGACAAAGTGACCGAGACCGCTTCGTTCATCGACGACCTCGGCGCAGACTCCCTCGACACCGTCGAGCTGGTCATGGCTTTCGAAGAAGAATTCGGCATCGAGATCCCCGATGACGCGGCTGAAACCATTCAGTCCTTCGGCGACGCGGTGAAGTTCATCACCGAAGCTTCCGCCTAAGAATTCGCCCTTTCGGGCAAAAGAAACCCCCGTCGCACCCGCGGCGGGGGTTTTCTATTAGCAAGAGATCGCACAGAAATCGCTCCCGCTCTTGCCCAGAGGCGCGCCAACAGAGTAAGAGCGTTCAAAACCTTACGGGCAAGGGAGAACGCTATGCGTCGCGTCGTCGTCACGGGTCTGGGTCTGGTAACGCCACTGGCATGTGGTGTGGATGAAACGTGGAAACGCCTCTTGGCGGGGGAATCCGGCGCAGGGCCGATCACCCGTTTCGATGCCAGCCGCGTCACCACCACCTACGCTTGCGAAATTCCGCTGGGCGATGGCACCGATGGCACCTTCAATTCCGATGATTGGATGGAGCCGAAGGAGCGCCGCAAAGTCGATGACTTCATCCTCTACGGCATCGCCGCCGCCACTCAAGCGGTCGAGGATGCGGGCTGGACCCCGGAGGACGAAGAAGACCGCCTCCGCACCGGCGTCATGATCGGCTCCGGCATCGGCGGCTTGCAATCCATTCAGGACACCACGCTGATGATGGCCGAAAAAGGCCCGCGTCGCGTTTCGCCCTTCTTCATTCCGGGCGCGCTGATCAACCTGATCTCCGGTCAGGTCTCCATCCGCTATGGCTTCAAAGGCCCGAACCACGCTGTGGTTACGGCTTGCTCCACCGGGGCCCATGCCATTGGCGACGCGGCTCGCCTGATCATGCTCGGCGATGCCGATGTGATGGTCGCAGGCGGCGCGGAAGCGGCGATCTGTGAAATCGGTATCGCGGGCTTCAACGCCTGCAAGGCGCTCTCCACCAAGCGCGCTGAAGACCCGAAAAAAGCCTCCCGCCCCTATGACGCGGATCGCGACGGTTTCGTTATGGGCGAGGGCGCAGGCGTCGTCGTTCTTGAAGAGTACGAACACGCCAAAGCGCGCGGTGCGAAGATTTACGCCGAAGTTCTGGGCTACGGCCTCTCGGGCGATGCCTACCATATCACCGCCCCCTCCGAAGATGGCGATGGTGGCTTCCGCTCCATGTCCGCCGCTCTGAAGCGCGCAGGCCTCACCGCCGACAAGATCGACTACATCAACGCCCACGGTACCTCGACCATGGCCGACACTATTGAACTCGGCGCTGTCGAACGGCTTCTCGGCGATGCGGCCTCGACAGCCACGATGTCCTCCACCAAATCCTCCATCGGGCACCTTCTGGGTGCTGCAGGGGCCGTGGAAGCCATCTTCTGCGTGCTCGCAATCCGCGATCAGGTGGCACCACCCACGATCAACCTCGACACCCCCGCCGTGGAGTCGAAACTCGACCTCGCCCCGAATGTTGCCCGTAAACGCAAGATCGACGTCGCGCTTTCGAACAGCTTCGGCTTCGGTGGCACCAACGCGAGCCTGATCCTCGGGAAAGTTTCCTGATATGTGGCGACATATCGCGTCCAACGCGATCACTCTGTTACTGGTGATGATTTTTCTTGCCGGAGGCGTCATCCTTTGGGGGCGTGAGCAGTATTCGGCCAAAGGGCCGCTCGCGTCCCAGATATGTCTGAAGGTCGATCGCGGTAGCACCATGACCCGCGTCAGCCGTGAATTGGAAACCGAGGGCGCCGTGCGCTCCGGTACCATTTTCCGTCTCGGTGCCGAATACACTGACAAGACCGACCGTCTGAAAGCTGGCAGCTACCTTCTCCCCGAAGGCGCTTCTATGGCCGATATCACTGACATCATCACCAAGGGCGGAGCCTCCACCTGCGGCACTGAAGTCGTCTACCGGATCGGCGTCACCGCCTCTTCGGTGCAGGTGCGCGAGTTGGATGCCGCCTCGGGCAAATACGTGGAAACCGCCGAATTCGTCCCCGGCAGCGACGCGCCCGACTCCTTTACAAAGGCGCGCTCGGATGCAGGTACCCGTTTCCGCATCGCCATCGCCGAAGGTGTCACCAGCTGGCAGATTGTCGAAGGCCTGAAAGCCGTTGACGTTTTGGATGGTGCAGCGCCCGCCGTCTCCGCCGAAGGCACCCTTGCACCCGACAGCTACGAAGTGCGCGTCGGCGACACCCGCGCCTCTGTCATTGACCGCATGAGCGCCGCCCAAACCGCGATCCTCGCCACCGCATGGGAAAACCGCGCCGATGGTCTGCCGCTGAAATCGCCTGAAGAAGCCCTGATCCTCGCCTCGATCATCGAGAAGGAAACCGGCGTTCCCGAAGAGCGCGGGCAGGTGGCCTCTGTCTTCATCAACCGCCTCAATCGCGGCATGAAGCTGCAAACCGATCCCACCGTGATCTACGGCATCACCAAGGGCGAGGGCATCCTCGGCCGCGGCCTCCGCCAGAGCGAGTTGCGCCGCGAAACCCCGTGGAACACCTATGTCATCGAAGGCCTGCCGCCCACGCCCATCGCGAACCCCGGCAAAGCCTCCATCGAAGCGGCCCTGAACCC